>DAOTWK010000292.1:0-3847 GCA_034435815.1 Anaerolineae bacterium
TCTCCCTCGCCCTGGCCATCTTGGCCGCCCAGGGGGTGGAATCTCTGTCATCCGGCCGCCGGAAACTCGCCCTTCTCTGGGCCATCGGCCTGCTCCTGGGCGGGATTCTCCTCTGGTGGCAGGCCCCGGCATGGGTATCCACTGTTCCGGCGGGCCTCCCCCGCCTGCGCGCGCTGACCGGCCTGCGGTTCGCCGCCCTCCTGGCTGGAGCCACCGCCCTCCTGGGCTGGGCCGCCGCCCGGGGCCGAATCTGGGGCCGGGCTGGCCTGCTCCTCCTCCTGCTGGCCGAACTGGTGGCAACCGGCGCACTGGCGGAAACAGAGCCCACACCGAAACCCGATACGACCCACACCGCCGCTCTGGCCTTCCTGCGTGCCGACCCCGGCTGGTTCCGGGTGGACGTGGACCCGGCCGCGTGCGGCCTCTGGCCCCCTGTCTTCCTGCAGATGGATGGGTTCGAGGTCCCTCAGGGGATGGGCAACGCGATGGACCTGCGGGAAGTCAACATCCTGCGCTGGCGCATCCCTTCGGCAACCCACCCCGCCTACCGGATACTGGGCGTCAAATACATCATCGTCCCCAAAGGCGCACCCCCAGGCGGCGAGGGCATCTGGCCCGTCTTTGTAGACGACCCTACGGTGGATATTCACCTCAATACCCTGGCCCTGCCCCGCGCCTGGCTGGTTTACCGCACCGAGGTAGTGGAGAATTACGGCGAGGCCCTGGAACGAGTGCTGGATGAGAACTTCCGCCCGGAAGAAGTCGCCGTTGTCCAGAACGGGCCTCAACTGGACGGGACGGGGCAGGGGAGAATTGAGGTAGGCTACTATGGGCCTAACGGGATGGTCTTTTTGGTGGAGACAGACACCCCAGCCCTGCTGGTCCTCTCCGACACGTTTTACCCCGGCTGGCAAGCAAGAGTGGACGGCCAGCCGACGCCCATTTACCAGACGGACGCGGCCTTCCGGGGAGTGCTGGTGCCTCCAGGGCGCCACCGAGTGGAAATGCACTTTCGGCCCCAAAGTCTGATGGTGGGCCTGGGGATGGCTGTGGCGGGGGGACTGGGATGTCTCGCTCTGTGGTTGATGAGGAGACAACACCGATGAGAACCCACCGTTTCGCCCTTCGGACTGGCTTACTGGCCCTCCTCTTCTGGGCCTGGGCCTTGCGAACGGCAACCCTCACCCTCCAGAGCATGTGGATTGACGAGGTGATGGCCCTCTATTTCACGCGCGGGACCTTCACCGAGACCCTCCACACCATCGTCCGTCCAGAGCACAACGGCCCTCTCTTCTACCTCTTGCTCTTCTGGTGGCGGCATCTGGTGGGGGATTCCGATTTTGCCGTCCGCTACCTTTCCGTCCTCTTCTCTGTCCTTACCCTGCCTCTGATTTACCAACTGGCCCGCCGTCTGCTGACGGAGCGCACAGCGGCGCTGGCCCTGGGCCTGGCAGCCCTCTCGCCCTTCACCCTCTGGTTCGCTCAGGAAGCCAAAATGTACGCCCTCCATATGTGGGCGGCAACCGCCTCCACGCTAGCCCTGCTGGAAGCGTTCCGAAAGGGCCGCTGGTGGCGCTGGGCCATTTATGCCGTCCTGCTATCCCCTACCCTATACAGCCACTTCTTCGGCGGATTCCTGACCCTGGCCCAGGTCGTGATGAGCGGCATCCTGGGCTGGAAACGGTGGCGACGCTGGCTGGCCTACGGATTGACTATGGCCCTCTTCGCCCTGGCGCATACTCCCCTGCTCAGAGTGGCCTGGAATGTGATCCGCCACTACGAACCCCGGGACATCTGGCGGTATTTCGTCCCTCTGAAAGACATCGCCCGGGACCTGCTGGGCCAGTACTTCTACCGGCTCTCCTACCTGGAAGTCACTCCCTGGCTCCTCCTGCTCCCGGCCGCCTTCTTGATATGGGGAATCCTCGCTCTCTTCCGCCTCCGCCGAAGGGAGGCCTGGATTCTGTCCGTCCAGGCCCTGCTGCCGGTGCTGATTTTTTACCCGATCTCCTACCGGGCCCCGGTCTACTCGGCCAAGTACCTCTCTGCAATCACCCCGGCGGTCTGGATTCTGGCAGCTTGGGGACTGGAGCGGATGGCCCGCTTCTGGCGTCCCCTGGGATTGGGCATGGCCATCCTGGGACTCCTGATGCTCAACGGCATCGCTCGCGACCTGACCGACCCGGCCGTTCAGCGGGGGGACTGGCGCTTCATCGCCCACTACGTGGAGACCCACGAAGGGTCCAATGACATCGTCGTCATCTCCGCCTTCTACTGCGAGCACGCCTTCCGGCGATACTACCGGGGCCATTCGGCTATCTTCCCGTATGAGGCCAACCCTTATGAGCCGGAGTTCATCTATCGGGGATTGCCGGAACAATACGACCGTATGTGGCTGGTCCTCCACCACGACCAGGCGATGGCGCCAGGAAACCGGCTGATAGAGGCCGCCGACGGGATGTTCCCCCGCATCACCGAGCAGTATCCCAACGCCGGGCAGATTACGATGATCGGCTACCAATTACAGCCGACGGTCACGGCCCTTCCGGAAGGAGCCCGACCTCTGGAAATTTGCTTCGGAAATGGCCTCTGCCTGGCCGGCTACCGGGTGGACACGACGGCGCTCCCAGCCAAGGAGAACCTCTCTCATCCCCCCAGCAACTGGCTACATGTGACCCTTTACTGGCGGCGAACACCATCCTTTGACGGCGTCCCCTTCCGCCCCCTGGTCCGGCTGATAGATGATGCCTTCAACGTCTGGGGCGGGAACATGAAGCGCAACCCCGACCTGCTGGACCGCTATCCCCCCCAGGACTGGCCTACCGACCGCCTGGTGGAAGACCATTATGACCTCAACCTGAACCCGGCCACGCCTCCTGGAACCTACCGCCTGGAGTTGAGCCTGGCAATTGAGGGAGACGAGAACCGGCGGGCCCTCTTGGTCAACCCGCCCCCCGGCATGCCGCCCGACCGCTGGGTGTTTGAGGACATCCGCATTCTCCCATAAATAATGAACTCCACAGGCCATCCAATTCGTTCCTCAGTTGCTCCGTATCTGGTCATTGCGGCCATCCTGCTGCTGGGAGCGCTCCTGCGCTGGAGCCATATCGGGCCGCTCTCCGATATGCTCAGTTATGATGAGGCCTACTACGGTCTGGACACCCTTTCCCTCATAGAGTCCCCTCGGCTGACCCCCTTCCTACCGGCGAATCTGGGCCGACAGAGCCTCTGGTGCTACGTCCTGATCCCTTTCGTCGCCATCTTCGGGGCCCATCCCTTTGCCCTGCGGCTGGCAGCGGGATTCGTGGGCATTCTGACTGCCGCCGCCGTGTACCGGCTGGGAAGAGAAACGCTCTCGCCCCAAGCGGCCCGCTGGGCGGTTCTGGCCTTCTGCGTTGCCGGATGGCCTGTCCACCAAAGCGGCCTGGGAATGCGGGCCATCCTCTGGCCCCTGGTCGGCACGCTGGCCTTCGCGTCCCTGCTGCAGGCCCGCCGCACCGACCGAACAGCCTTCTGGATAGAAGCCGGAATCTGGATGGGCCTCCTCTGGTATACGTACTTTTCGGCTCTCCTGTGGATTCTCTACGCGGTGGTCCTGCTCATCGGATGGCTTTGGGAGAAGACGAGGCGCCGAGGAGCGCTGACCGCGCTGGCGGTGAGCATACTGGTCGCCCTACCGATGCTGGCATACGCTTACCATCACCCCCAGGATGTCCTGGGACGCCCCCAGGGAGTGCAGGTCTCCAGCGTGGCGGACCTGGCCAACACTGCGCGAGCATGGGCCCGGGTCTGGTTCTCTCCCGCTGACGATCCGGGCCGCTATAACCCCCTCTGCCCGGTGGTGGAT
>DAOTWK010000293.1:0-12726 GCA_034435815.1 Anaerolineae bacterium
GCGGACGAATCCGCACCACCCGTTGTCCAACCGAGATAAGGAGGCAAACGATGGGCTCCATTCCAACCCTGGAAGGCATCACTTCCCGTATGGTTCAGACGGACCGGATCCAAATGCATATCCTGACCGCCGGGCCGGAGGACGGCGTCCCGGTGGTCTTCATCCACGGCAACGGTTCTTCGGCGACCTTCTGGGAGGAGACGATGCTGGCGCTGCCGTCGGGCTTTCGCAGTATCGCCCCCGACATGCGCGGCTACGGCGACACCGAACCCCTGCCGGTGGATGCCACCCTGGGCCTGGGCGACATGGTGGAGGACGTCCACTCCCTGGTCCAGGCGTTAGAGCTGGGCCGATTCCATATCGTCGGCCACTCCATGGGTGGAGGCATCGTGATGAAGTACGCCATTGCCTACCCCCAGGACCTGCTCTCCATCACTCTGGTGGACACCATGTCCCCCTACGGCTACAGCGGGAGCAAGGACGTGGACGGCACTCCCTGTTATGAGGACGGCGCCCCGGCGGGCGCAGCCAGCGTTAACCCCGACTTCGTCCGCCTGCTGAAAGAGGGCGACCGTAGCACCGACAATCCCGTCTCCCCCCGTAACGTCATGCGCCAGTTCTACTTCAAGCCGCCGTTTGTCCCGAAGCGGGAGGAGGAACTGCTGAGCGCAATGCTCTCCCTGCGGGTGGGCGAGGACTGGTATCCCGGCGACTTCGTCCCCTCGCCCCACTGGCCGGGCGCCGCGCCGGGCACGCGGGGCATTGTCAATGCCTTCAGCCGCAAGTACTTTGATGCCAGCGGCCTCGCCGACATCTCCCCCAAGTGCCCCATCCTCTGGATTCGCGGCGCGGACGACTTGGTCGTCTCCAACAGTGCCATGTGGGACATCGCCACCCTGGGCGCGCTGGGTTTCGTCCCCGGCTGGCCCGGGCCCCAGGAATGTCCGCCCCAGCCTATGCTGGACCAGATTCGGGCCGTCCTGGAGCGCTATAAGGCCAACGGCGGCACCTATCGGGAGGTCGTCATCCCGGATTGCGGCCACACTCCCTTCGTAGAGAAGCCGGAGGAGTTCAACGCAGCGTTCCACGCGTTTCTGAAAGAGGTGGGATAGAGCGGTGTACACCTTTGACTGGATAGCGAAACGGGCCGAACTCTCGCCGGACAAAGTGGCGCTGGTGGATGTAGCCACTGGCCGCCGATGGACCTACGCCCAGTTCAACGAGCGCGCCAGCCGCTTCGCCGAATTCCTGCGCAACGAGTGGAACATCCGGGAGGGCGAACGGGTCGCCATTCTGGCCCCCAACTCCTCGGACTACTTTGAGGTCCTCTACGGGTGTGCGAAGGCGGGCGCCATCCTGGTCTGCCTGAACTGGCGGCTGGCGCTCCCCGAACTGGAGTCCATCGTCCACGATGCGGGCCCTCGCGCGCTGGTGTACGACCGGGACTTCGCCGATACAGCCCACGCCCTGGCCGAACGGACGGACATCTCATTGCGGATGTGCCTGGGCGACGAGGCCCCCAACGGAGAGTGGGCCTATGAAAGAGCCCTGGCCGGGGCCAGCGGACGGTCCGTGGTGATGCCTCCGCGTCCCTTGAGCGACGTCTGGCATCTCCTCTACACTGCCGGGACCACTGGACGGCCCAAGGGCGTGCTCCAGACCTTTGGCATGGTCTTCTACAACGCCGTCAATATCGGCATCGCCATTGACCTGACCTCTCAGGACGTCACGCTGAACGCGCTGCCGACCTTCCACACCGGCGGGCTGAATCTCTACGCTAACCCCACTTTCCACGTCGGAGGCACAGCAATCATTCAGCGGGCCTTCAACCCAGCGGAGACTCTGCGATGGCTGGCGGAAGAGGCCACTGCCTTCTTCGGCGTCCCGGCGATGTATCTTTTTATGAGCCAGCACCCGGACTTTGAGAAGTATGACCTCTCCCGCGTCCGGTCCTGGGCCTGCGGCGGCGCGCCGATGCCCGTATCCCTGCTCCAGCGATATGCCGAACGGGGCATCCTCATCCAGCAGGGCTTCGGGATGACGGAGACAGGGCCGACGGTGTTCCTGATAGACCGGGAACATGCGCTGAGCAAGGCCGGCTCCGTGGGCAAGCCGCAGATGCACGTGATGGTCCGCATTGTGGACCGGGAAGGGCGAGACGTGCCGCCCGGCGAGTTGGGAGAACTATGGATCAAGGGGCCGGGCGTCACGCCGGGGTATTGGCAACAGCCGGAGACGACGGCGGAGTCTTTCACTGATGGCTGGCTTCACTCCGGCGATGTGGCCCGTACAGACGAGGACGGCTATTACTACATCGTGGACCGCTGGAAGGACATGTACATCTCCGGCGGGGAGAACGTCTATCCGGCGGAGGTGGAGAACGTCCTCTACCAACTGGAGGCCGTCGCCGAGGTCGCCGTCATCGGCGTCCCGGACCCGAAATGGGGAGAGGTGGGAAAAGCCATCATTGTGTTGAAGCCTGGCTTCACCTTGACCGAGGAGGAAGTCCTTCGCTTTTGCGAAGGGAAAATCGCCCGCTACAAGATTCCGAAATCAGCGGTGTTCGTAGACGCGCTGCCGCGCAACCCGGCAGGTAAAGTGCTGAAAACGGAACTCCGGAGGATGTTTGGTGGATGAGAGAGGAGTTCCGCTTGCGATAGGGGAAAGGCTGACCCTCCGGCGACGTGTGACTATGGAGGACTTCGTCCGATTCGCGGCCCTCAGCGGCGACGACAACCCAATACACACCGACCCGGACTTCGCCGCTCGCACTCGCTTCGGCCGACCGGTGGCTCATGGGATGTTTCTTTTCGGGCTGATCTCCGCCGTCATCGGGACCCGAATGCCGAAGGCCGTACTCCTGGAGCAGGAGTTGATATTTCCAACACCAACGTATGTGGATGAAGAGATCTCCATCCAAGTAGAAGTCGCCACAGTCCGGGCCGATGAGGGCATCGCCGAACTGGTCACCACTGTCGTCCGACCCACCGGGGAAGCAGGCTGCCAGGGTCGGGCCGTCGTCGGCATCGGCGAGACAATGGGCTGGCCTCAATTGCCGGATATGGCCGTTCCTTTGGTATCCCTGGAAGCGGTCGCCCTCAAGGGCCTGCGGCTGGGGCAACGGGCGACCCTGAGGCGGACCTTTGATCTGGAAGACATCCAGAACTATGTGAGCCTAACCGGAGACGCGAATCCGCTCTACACCGACAGGGCTTGCGCAATCCGGAGGGGATTTAGAGACGTCGTCCTTCCCAGCGCGCTTCTGGGGGCTCTGTTCTCTTGTCTCCTGGGCACGCGCCTGCCTGGCTGGGGGACCAACTATCTCAAACAGCGTTTCTGCTTCCTGGGACCGGCCTATCCTGGCGAAGAAATCATCGCAGTGGTAGAGGTGATTCGCCTGCGGCCGGAGAAGGAACTGGTCAACCTGCGCACGACCTGCACAGGCCCGATTGGAGAGACCCTTTGCGACGGGGAGGCGCTGGTGCTGGTGCGGGATGTGAAGGAGAGGTAACCCGATGCCGCGTATCCAGGTGGGAGACCTTCAGTTGTACTACGAACTGCATGGCCCGGAGGGGGCCGATGTCCTGGTGCTTTCCAACGGTATCCTGATGAGCACTGCCAGTTGGGCCTTCCAGACGCCCGTCCTCTCCCGCCACTATCGGCTGCTTCTCTACGATTGCCGGGGGATGTGGCAATCAGACCATCCACCCGGACCGTACACGATGGAGCAGCACGCAGACGACTTGGCAGGGCTATTAGATGCCCTGGGGATTGAGCGGGCCCACATTGGAGGCATCTCCTACGGTGGCGAACTCAGCATAGTCTTCGCCCTAAGGTATCCGGAGCGGGCCCTCAGCCTGATTGTCGCCGACGTGGTGAGCCATGTGGACCCCTGGTTGCGGATCGTTGTGGAGGGGTGGATTGCAGCCGCCCGAACAAAGAATCCCCCCGTTTTCTTTAGTGCAACGGTCCCATGGAACTTCTCCGCCCGCTTCGTCCGAGAGCATCCCGACCTGATGGCCCAGGCTCTGGAGCGCTACCGGCTTCTGGACTACGAGGCGGTCATCCGCCTGTGTGAATGCTTTCTGACCCTGAACGTGAGAGAGCGGTTGGGCGAGATTGCTGCTACGACCTGTGTGATGGTTGGGGAACGGGATATCCTCAAAGGGAGAGAGTACGCCGAGGAGATTGCGCGCCGGATTCCTCGCGCCGAATTTCACTTAATCCCCGATGCAGGGCACGCGACCTGCTGGGAACAGCCGGAGGTCTTTAACTCCATTGTGTTGGGTTTCTTGAGCAGAAGGAGGTGACGAGAGGAGATGTTGCCAGGCCGACCATTTTGTCAATGAATCTAAATCCATATCAACCCAGTGAAAAAGGAGGAGAGCCATGAATACGCGCAAATTCTGGACACTGATGAGTGTACTGGTCGGGTTGGCGCTGGTGCTGGCGGCCTGCAGGCCAGCCCCGACGCCCACGCCAGCACCCACCGTCCCCCCGACAAAGCCGCCCACCCCCACGCCCGCCCCGACGGCCGCACCGACCCCGGCATATCCCTTCGCGGGCCAGCCCCTCAAAATCGGCCTGCTGACCGACAACTCGGGCCCACTGGCCATCTACGGCCCCATGCTGGAGCGTGGCTTTGAACTGGGCCTGGAGTACGCCACGGGCGGCACGATGGAGGTCGCCGGACGCCCCATCCAGGTCATCGTCAAGGACACTTCCAGCGACCCGGAGAAGGCCGTCAGCCTGGCCCGCGAACTGATTGAGGCCGAGGGTGTCCATCTCTTGGTCGGCGCGCCCAGTTCCGGTGCCACTATGGCCGTCCAGCAGGTGGCGATGGAGAACAAAATCATTCTCATTGCTGAGCCCGCTGCCGCTACCGACATCACCGGCAAGAACTTCAACCCGTACACCTTCCGCACCAGCCGCACCAACTACCAGGATGCCATCGTTATGGGCCAGGGACTGCTGGGCCTGGGCAAGACCTTCGTCCAGATTGCCCCGGACTACGCATTCGGGTGGGGGTCGGCCTGCGGCTTCTACGCCGTCGTCAAGGCGGGCGGCGGTACCTTCCCCGTCAACGACACACCGCAGGGTTGCGGCGCCATCTTCATTCCCTTTGACACCACCGACTTCACTCCGTACCTTCAGCAGGTGCTGGACTCCAAAGCGGAGGTGCTCATCATTACCTGGGCCGGCGCGGGCTTCGTCCCCCTCTTCAAGCAGATGCAGGAACTGGGTGTCTTTGAGGAGATGATTGTCGGCACCGGCATCGGCGACAACCAGACTCTGGCCGCCGGGTACGCCAACGCGGTTGGCGCCACCGGTATCGTTGTCTACCACTACACCCTGCCCAAGAACCCGGTCAACGACTGGCTGGTCCAGCGCCACAAGGAGAAGCACGGCACTCCGCCCGACCTCTTCACTGCCGGTGGTATGGCCGCCGCGATTATGGTCGTGGAAGGGCTGAAGAAGACCAACGGCGACGCCAGTGCGGACGCGCTCATCAAAGTCTACGAGGACAACTTCTCCTTTAACGGCCCCAACGGCAAATACATCATCCGCCCGTACGACCACGTCTGTCTCTACCCGCTCTTCTACGTTCGCCTGAACAACGTCACCGACCCGGAGTTCAAGTTCGTGGAGTTGATTCGCGAGTTCGCGCCGGAGGAGGCCGCGCCGCCGTGCCTGCTGCCGGACCCGTACAAGGACCGCTGTCCGTAATCTGACGCCGGTGACAGTCACCTTCAAGGTGACTGTCACCGGCTCATCCAGGAGGCCCGATGGAGCCCCGAATCGTCCTGGAGACCCGGAACCTCCGCAAAGAGTTTGACGGCCTGGTCGCCGTTGCGGACGTCTCCCTGCGGGTGAAGGAGGGGGAACTGCACGCCATCATCGGCCCCAACGGTGCCGGGAAGACTACCCTGTTTAACCTCATCAGCGGCGTCCTGCCGCCCACCGCCGGGAAAGTCTTCCTGCGGGGCCAGGACATCACCGGCCTGCCACCGCACCAGATTACTCGCCGGGGCATTGGCCGCTCCTTCCAGATCACCAATCTCTTCCCCAACCTGACTGCCCTGGAGAGCGTCCGATTGGCGGCGCAGGCGCGCAGTCATCGGAACCTCTACTTCTGGGCCCACTACCGGCGGTACCGGGAGTACGAGGAGCGGGCGCTGGAAATCATCCGTCAGGTCGGCCTGGCTGGACGGGAGTATGTCCCGGCCCGCGCGCTCCCTCACGGCGACCAGCGGAAACTGGAAATCGCGCTCCTGCTGGCGACCGAGCCGGACGTCCTCCTGCTGGATGAGCCGACGGCGGGGATGGCCTCCGGCGAGATCCCGATGCTGATAGACTTCATCCGGCGGTTGCGGGAGGAGGGAGGCCGCACTATTCTGCTGGTGGAGCACAAAATGGACGTGGTGATGAACCTCTCCGACCGCATCACGGTGATGCACCAGGGGCGCATCCTGGCGGAGGGGACTCCAGCCGAGATCTCTGCCGACGAGCGGGTCCAGCAGGCCTACTTGGGGGAACTGGAAGTGTGACAACGTGCCAGGCACTTTTCGCAGTGCCTGGCACGTTCACTTCAACTCAGGAGCGATCCTTATGGGAGTTCTTCTGGAAGTTCGGAACATTCACACCTTCATCGGCCAGTTCCATATCCTGCAGGGCGTCTCGCTGGAGGTGCCGGAGGGGAGCATCACGGCGCTCCTGGGCCGTAACGGCGCCGGAAAGACGACCACCCTCAAATCCATCCTGGGTCTGACGCCGCCGCGCGAAGGGAACGTTGTCTTTGCCGGGGAGGAGATTAGGGGCCGCCGGGCCCACGAGATTGCCGCAATGGGCATCGGGTACGTCCCGGAGCAGCGGGCCATCTTCACCAACCTCACCGTGGAGGAGAACCTGCGCATCGCCGAGCGCCGCAAGGGGGACCTCAAACGGAAGGCGGATTTCATCTTCACCCTTTTCCCGGACCTGAAGCGGCTTTCCCGGTTGTCCGGCGGGCAACTCTCCGGCGGGCAGCAGCAAATGCTGGCGATCGCCCGCGCGCTGGTCCCAGATAACCGCCTGCTGTTGATAGACGAGCCCAGCGAGGGGCTGGCGCCCATTCTCATCCAGGAACTGATGGAGGCGATCCGGCGGCTCTCTGCCGAGGTGACCGTCTTGCTGGTGGACCAGAACTTCCAGATGACCAGCCGCCTGGCCGACCGGTACTTTCTGATAGACGACGGGCATACCGTCCGCAGCGGTATGATGGCCGACCTGCTGAAGGAGCCAGAGGTCATCCGCCGCTATCTGGGAGCAGTCATATAGGAGCGGCCTATGAAGCGCTATCGGGCCACCCTGGCTTTCATCCTGATTATCGGCGCGCTGATCGCATTGGGGTATGGGCTCTTCGGCCCGCAGAAGGCGACCGCCGCGCTCCTCTCCGGCCTGACCCTGGCCGCCCTCTACTTCTTGCTGGGCGCGGGGCTTTCCCTCATCTTCGGGCTGATGGATGTCCTCAACTTCGCCCATGGCATCCTCTTTATGATGGGCGCGTATGTGGGCTACACCGTCTTCGGGAACCCGCGCCTGATTCTGAACACAGCGCCGCTTTTCCTGGCCCTGGTGACGGGGGTCGTAGCGGGCGTCCGCATGGTACCGCTCATCCCCAACCGCCGTTTCGTCCTGTATCTCCTGGCGCTGGCGGGGGTCGGAGTGGCGGTCTGGGGGGTACAAGGATTCCCGCTGCGCCCGCTGGTCGCCTTTGAACCGACAGCGGCGGGCGGCGCGATTCCCACCGCATTGGCCCAGGAGCCGATCTCCCGGATGCTGGTCCGCCTGGCCCAACTGACCCTGGCCGGGCTGCTGCTGGGGCCCATCTTCGCCCGATGGCAGAGAGAGGAGCGCCGAACTTCTCCCTGGCGCCCGCTGGCGCTGGGCCTGGGGCTGGCCGCCCTGGGCGTTCTGATGCTCCTGGGCCGGGATGTCCTGGAGCGCTTCCTGCTGGGGCTGTCGGTGGACGTCCGCTTCGTCCTGGCGCTGGTCGCCGGGGCGGCCACGGGCGCTGCGCTGGGCGCGCTACTGGAGACCACCCTCATCCGTCCCTTCTACGGCCGTCCGATCACCCAGATTGTGCTCACCCTGGGTCTGATGTTTGTCGGGGCCGAACTGGTCAAGTTTATCTGGGGCAAGGAGGGACGCCCGCCGATGGCCGTGCCGTCCCTCTTCGCTCAGAGTTGTCGCTCGCCGAATCTCATCGCCTGGCTGGCGGAGCACTGTTCGTCCATAGATGTCCTGGGACGGGCCTTTCCTACCTACCGGCTCTTCATTATCGCCGTTGGCCTGGTCATCCTGATCGGGGTGGCGCTGCTGCTGAAATACTCCCGCCTGGGGATGATTGTCCGGGCCGGCGTCCAGGATAGCGCTATGGTGGAGGCCCTGGGGATCAACGTCCAGCGGGTCTTCACGGCGGTCTTTGCGCTGGGGTCGGCGCTGGCCGCGCTGGGCGGGGTCGTCGCCGCGCCCTTCGTCGGCGTCTATCCAGAGATGGGGAGTATTTTCCAGTTGCAGGCCTTCATCGCCGTCGTTATCGGCGGAATGGGGAGTTACGCCGGGACGGCGGTGGGGGCGCTTGTCCTGGGGCTGGCCCGCGCGCTAGGGGATACGCTGGTCACCACCGGCATCGCATTGCCCGGGATGGAACAGGCCCTGCGGGCCTCGCCGGCCGTCGCCCGTGCCTCCACCGTCCTGATTATGGCCATCGTCCTACTGGTCCGCCCGTCGGGCATCTTCGGGCGGAAGAGCTGAACTGCAAAGGGCGCAAAGAACGCAGAGTTCTTACGTTCATTCTCCCTTCCCGGAGGACCGATGACACCCATTACATCCCGTTGGACCCTCTTCCTTCGCCAGTGGCGCTGGGGGCTGATCCTGCTGGCTGTCCTGGCGTTGTTCCCATTCCTGGCTGGGGCCCTCATCGGCGACCCGACGGCTGTAGGACCGGAGGTAAAAGGGCTGGCCCGGCTGGCCGCCCTGGCGGAGACCGGACAGGCCAAGTTCTGGCAGGGCATGGTCATCCAGATGCTCATCCTGGCCGTCTTCGCAATGAGTTATGACCTGCTCCTGGGCTACACCGGCATCATCTCTTTCGGCCACGCGATGTTCTTCGGGACGGGAGGCTACGTGGTGGGGTTGCTGGTCAAGCATGCCGGGTGGTCTGCGGGGGCGGCGGTGGGAGCCGTCCTGCTGGTTGCGCTGTTGCAGAGCCTGGTCATCGGCACGCTCTCCCTTCGGGTGAAGGGGGTCTATTTGGCAATGGTGACGCTGGCCTTCGCGGAGTTCTTCTACATCCTGTCCGAGGCAACGGATTTCCGGCAGTACACCGGCGCCGACGATGGCCTACACGGCATCTATCCGCCGCCGTTTCTGAGTCCCACAGACCATCGGACCCGCTTCTACTTCCTGGCGCTGGCCTTCTTTGTGTTCATGTATCTGGCTGCGCGGCGGCTGGTGAATTCCCCTACGGGCCGGGTGATGGTGGCGATTCGGGAGAACGAGGCGCGGGCGGCAATGCTGGGGTACAACACCTTTGTCTACAAACTGGTTGCGCTGGCGGCGGCAGGGGTGATGGCGGCGCTGGCGGGGGCCCTCAACGCCTTCTTCAACCTGGGGGTGACGCCGTCGGTGCTCAGCGTCGGCACCACCATAGACGTCCTGGCGATGACCATCGTGGGCGGCGCTGGGACGCTGACCGGGCCCGTGCTGGGCGCGGCCATCGTCCACCTGCTGGGCTACTGGCTGAACCGTCTCTTCGGTCAGACCTGGGTCTTGCTCTTCGGCGTTGCGTTTATCCTGATCGTGGTCTTTCTGCCCTACGGCATCGTGGGGACGGTGCAGGCCCGCTCATGGCAGTGGCGGGCGGTCTGGCGGGAGCGGTGGAGAAGAGTAATGGAAGCCTTGAAATCTACATAGGCCCCTGGGGAGAAAGTGGACAATCACTTCTTTCACGCGCCCGTCAGAGCGTGGGCAAATCCTGGATAGTTCCCCGCTGTCCTCGCAAAAGGAGATGGGCAGCCGTGGCCTTGAAGGTAGCCGTTACTTCCTGGCCGCAGGCCAGGCTCAGTTCATAAAGGGAGCGGGGCGTGATGGCCGCCACCAGGCGGAACCCGCAATCCACGGTCACGTGGTACAGGCGGCCCCGGGCCGCGATTTTTACCACCTGTCCCCGGAAGCGATTGCGGGCACTGGTCGCCGTGGGGGATAGGTCGGTCAGAGAAAGAGCCACATCCTCCGGGCGCAGGCAGACCCACACCGCCGCGCCCATTGGAGCTTCCGCCGCCACCTCCAACCGCTGAGAGCCAGATTCCACCACCACTCCCCCGTCGTCCCGGGCCACGACCCGTCCGGGTATCAGGTTCTCCACTCCTACAAAGGCCGCCACTTCTTCATCGGCCGGCGCCCCGAAGACCTGCTCGGGAGTGCCTACCTGCCGTACCCGCCCCTGGAGGAGCACCGCTACCCGATCTCCCAACTGCAGGGCCTCATCCTGGTCGTGGGTGACGAAGAGGGTGGTAGTGCGAGTTCTCCGCAGGAGACCTCCCAGGTCCGCCAGCAGCGCGGCCCGGGTAGGAGCATCCAGGCTGCCGAAGGGCTCATCCAGGAGAAGCACTTCCGGCTGAAGGGCCAGGGCCCGTGCCAGGCAAACCCGCTGGGCCTCGCCGCCTGAGAGGGTTCGCGCTGGCCGGTGGGCCAAGTGGGCCACCCCCAGCCGTTCCAGTGCTTCCAGAGCGCGGGCTTCGGCTTCCCGTCGGGGTACGTGGTGCAAACGAAGTCCCATAAGAACATTGGCGAGCACCGGGAGGTCCAGCAGCACGGGCTCCTGAAGGACCAGGGCGAGGCGCCGACGGTAGGCGACCTGGCGTGGGTCTACCGCCTGGCCGCGCAGGAGAACTTTGCCCCGCGTCAGCGGCACCAGGCCGGCCACGGTGTGGAGGAGGGTGGTCTTGCCAGCCCCGTTGGGCCCTATGACCGCCAGAACCTCCCCCGGGTAGAGGTCCAGGGTGGGCACCTCCAGGGCCTGGTAGCCACCGTAGCGCACCTGAACGTCTTGCAGGGAGAGGAGCGCCCCGTTCACCGACTGCCCCTCCCGCTCTGTTGGAGCCAGGTGGCCCCCAGTGTGATGGAGAAAGATAGGAAAAGCAGAATGATGCCGAAGGCCATAGCCATATCAAAGTTCCCCTTGCTGGTCTCCAGGACAGCGGCAGTGGTCAGGACGCGGGTCTGGCCGGCGATGTTGCCGCCCACCATTATGGACGCGCCCACTTCTGAAATCGCTCCGCCGAATCCCGCCATAGCGGCTGCGATGAGGGAGCGACGCGCCTCCCACCACAGGAAGAGGGCCACCTGTCCCCGCGAGGCCCCCAGCCCCAGCAATTGCAGGCGCAGGCGGGGGTCCAGTTGCTGGATAGCGGCGATGCTCACCCCCGTCACAATAGGGGTGGCGATAATGGCCTGAGCGATGACCATAGCGGTGGGGGTGTAGATGAGCCTCAACCGGCCAAGAGGGCCGCTGCGCCAGAGCATCAGGGCGACAAAGAGCCCCACCACCACTGGCGGGAGCCCCATCCCTGTGTTCACCAGGCTCACCAACAGACGGCGGCCTGGGAAGCGGGCCTGGGCCAGATAAGTCCCCACCGGGACGCCCACTAAGAGGGCCACCAGGGTCGCCGTGCCCGATACCTGCAGCGTCCGCAAGGTGACCTCCACCACGGTCGGGTCCAGATGCACCAGAAGCCAGATGGCCTGTCGCAGTCCTGCCAGAAAGGTATCCACTGTCTTGCCTTCCCTTCAGAGAATATGTTCGTAGGACGGGGCGCCATTCCGCGCGGGACGCCACTCCGCTATGTTGCGTGGCTGATTACGAATAGGTTTCTCTGTGTCCTTCAGGCCCTTTGAGGTTCAGTCCCTACGGTTCTGGCTTCTCTGCGTTGGGAGAGAAGAGGGATTGACCAAAGCGGTCCTTGCCGTATTCACCGATGACCCTTTGGGCCTCCGGTGAGGTCAGGTAGTCGGCGAAGGCCACGGCCCCCGCATAATTCACGCCGGGATGCTTTTCCGGGTTGACCACCATAACATGGTAGACGTTGTAAAGCGCCTTGTCCCCCTCCAGCAACAGGACCAGGTCCAGGCCGTCCCGCATAACCAGGTAAGTGGCCCGGTCTGTCAGGGTGTACGCCCCCTTCTCCGAGGCGATCTTGAGCGTCGCCCCCATCCCCTGGCTGGACTCCTGGTACCAGGCTCCCTGGGGTGTCAGGCCGGCCTCCTTCCAGAGGTCCATCTCCATCTGGTGGGTTCCGGAATCGTCACCTCGCGAAACGAAGAGGGCTTGGGCCTGAGCTATCTTCCGAAAGGCCTCGGCAGCCTTGGCCATCCCCCGAATGCCCGCCGGGTCATCTCTCGGCCCGACGATTATGAAGTCGTTATGCATAACCCGGCGACGGTCTACGGCATCGCCGGAGGCCACCAGTTTCATCTCGGCCGCTGGTGCGTGCGCCAGAAGCACATCGGCATCACCCCGTGCGCCCATAGCCAGGGCTGCGCCCGTGCCCACTGCGATGACCTTGACCCTGTACCCGGTCTTCGCCTCAAAGGCTGGCACCAGCACATCCAGGAGGCCCGAATCCTGGGTGCTGGTCGCGGTAGCGAGGAGAACCTCTGGATTAGCCGGGGACGAAGGAGACG
>DAOTWK010000294.1:0-6406 GCA_034435815.1 Anaerolineae bacterium
GGTGGAAAGCAGCACCCGGGCAGTTCGTCGTGGCTCAGGTGATAAGCGATGCACTCACAGCAGAGCCCCTTGCGAGGGCAGGGCTCGTACGTGCAGGTACAGCGGACCAGGTTTTGTTCCTGTTTGCACTCCATCGGTTCACCTCCTGAAGAATAGCGCAAGTTGAATCTTATGCTACGAGCGGCAGAACTCGCTCACTGCCTCATACAGCGCCCGGACGCCGAAGGCCAGGCCGTCCACCGGCACCCGTTCGTTGTGGCCGTGGATCATCTGCATAAAGTTCATCTCCGGGGGCATCTGGATTGGGGTAAAGCCGTAGCAGGGGATGCCCGCCCGCGCCAGGTGTTTGGCGTCCGTCCCACCGGTGACCATCATCGGGACTACGGCCACCGCCGCCGGGTCATGCCGCCGCAGGGTCTCCGCCATCGCGGCGAAGAGTGGGGTCCGGTGGTCCATCGCCACCGGGGGCGCTACCATGATGGGCTCAAACTCAAAGCCGTCTCCCACGACAGCCCGAACTTCGGCCAGGAAGGAATCCAGGCTCTGGCCGGGAAGAATTCGCCCGTCCAGTTCGGCCTCCGCCTCCGACGGGATGACGTTGGTCTTGCTCCCGGCCCGCAGGACGGTGGGAGAGACGGTGTTGTGCAGGAGCGCGTGGAAATAGTGCACCTGCTGCGGGTCCCGGATGACCTGCCGCAGGATAAAGGGACTCAGCATCGGGTTGAGAACGCCGCGCAGCACCGCGCCGCGCAGTCCCCCCAGCGCGGCTGCCATCCCATCCACCATCCCGGCGACGGCGTCGGTGCGGTGAAAGGGGAGCGTGGCCCGCCCCAGTTTTGCCACTGCCTCCGCCAGTTTGACCACCGCGTTGTCCCGGTGGGGGACGGAGCCGTGCCCCGGCGTCCCCCGGGCCCGCATCCGTACCCAGCCAATCCCCTTCTCCGCTACCTGGCAGAGGTAGATGCGCTTCCCGCCCAGGCTGATGGGGAAGCCGCCGAATTCCGTCAGCGCGTATTCGGCCCGAATTTTCTCCAGATGGTGATCCACCAGATACCCGATGCCATAAAGCCCGCCAGCCTCCTCATCGGCGGTGGCGGCAAAGATGACGTCCCGCTTCAGGGGGAGTTTCTGGCGGGCCAGCAGAAGCATCGTCTCCAGTTGCATTGCGGTGGCGAACTTCATATCCAGTGCCCCGCGCCCCCAGATGTAGCCGTCTACCATCTCCCCGCCGAAGGGATCGCGCTCCCACTTCTCCGGTTCCACGGGCACCACGTCCAGATGGGAGAGGAGGAGCAGCGGCGGCGCCTCCCCGCTCCCCCGGTAGCGAGCGATGACGTTCCCCCGCCCCGGCGCCGATTCCAGCACCACCGGGTCGTACCCCTCGGCAGCCAGGACCTCCGCCAGATATTCCGCCGCCGGTTTTTCATTCCCCGGCGGGTTAACGGTGGGGATACGGATTAGGGCCTGGAGATGTTGGACGGTCTCAGCAATAGATTTGTCCCAGTGGATGGTCATCTTATTTCCTCCGGCGGCACTTCGCTGCGCTGCATACCTCGGGCGGGGTCCGCGTTGACGACACTCCGCTGCGCTTCGTGCCTGACCACGAGCGGTTGGTTTGTAGTCAGCGATGGCGTGGAGTCGCGTGCTTATGGGCGAAATACGGCAACCCGGTGAGCACCGGAGTCGGTCACGTAGAGGGCACCGTCGGGCCCCACAGCGACCCCCATGGGCAGGACAAATCCGGTTGTCTCAAAGCCGAACTGGCCGAAACTGTAAAGGTATTCCCCCTCTGCGCTGAAGACCAGCACCCGGTAGTGGCCCGGGTCGGTCACGTAGACCAGACCCGCCCGGTCCACCGCCAGGTAGGGCTTCTCTTCGGCCATCGGGTTGTTCCAGCCAGCGATGGGCCACTGCCGGACCGGCTGCCCCAACGGGTCCAGCACCTGGACCCGGTAGTTCCAGGTGTCGGCGACGTAGAGGTTCCCGTCCGGACCCAGGGCGATACCGACCGGCTCGTTCAGTTGGCCGGGGGACGACCCCACACTTCCCCACATCCGCAGGTAGACCCCGTCGGCAGTGAAGACCTGAACCCGTTTGTTGCCGGTATCGGTGACGTAGACGGTACCGTCCGGCGCGATGGCGACGCCGCGCGGGCCGTAGAAGGCCCCCGGCCGCAGGTCGGCTCCGAAGTTGCTGGAGAAGCCCCACTGGGCCAGAAACTCCCCGTCCGGGGAGAACTTCTGCACCCGGTGGGCCCAGAGGTCCGCCACGTAGACCGCGCCGTCGGGTCCTACGGCCACCCCCCAGGGCTCACAGAAGGTCCCCGGCGACGGGGTCTGCTCCGGACATCCGCCGAAACTTCCCCACGCCGTCACCCACTGCCCGTCGGCAGTGAACTTCTGGATGCGGTGGTTGCCGGAATCGGCAACGTAGACGGAGCCGTCGGGCGCGACTGCGATCCCGCGTGGCCGCAGGAACTGGCCCGGACCGCTCCCCTCCGACCCCCAAGTCCGCACCGGCGAGAGCGTCCGCCACCCGGCAGCGTAGGGGTCCGGCGCGGCCGTCTCCTTCTCTTCCGGCGGCCTCGGCCCCAGGGAGTACTCCCAGAGCCGGTCCACCACGTCCTTGCGGATGTAGAGGCGGAAATCCCCCCGCAGGGGCCATTTTTCCGGGACCCGGGTCCCGCCGGTGATTTCATCATAGAGGCGGTAGTCCATATCGTAGAAAATCCGCCAGAGGGCCAGCCGTTTCTTCCCGTCCGTCAGCCATTCCCAGAGCTTGGCCGGGGTGATCCGCCGGTAGTCCTCTATGGGCCACCAGAGGAAGAAGTAGTCAAAGCGGTAGTAGTCGTCTCCCACGTACGGCTCCACCACGCCCCACTGCTCCCGCCCGGCGATGATGACGGTCGCCAGGACCTGCTCACGGGTGGGCTTATCGGGATAGTAGCGCGCGTTGGGGTAATTGCGCAGGTACCAAATAAAAGGCCAGGAGCCGTCGGGGCCGTAGGCGACGTCTATCCGGTACGGCCCACCGGCGACGCGCAGGGAGAGTTGTTCTATCTGCTGCATCGTCGTGCGGACGTCCGGCCCCTCGTGGGCGTAGACCAGGAACTCGGCGGGGCGGTCGTAGTTAACGAAGTTGAGCCGGTGGGCGATACGGACAGTCAGCAAAGAGAGGACCAGGAAGACGGTCAGTGCGGTCAGCAGGAGGCCGTTGCGCCCGCCGACGCGCGCCCAGAGATATCCGATCGCGCTGCCGACACAGAGGACGCCGACGATGCCGCCCGCAAGTTCGCCCAGGTTGAGCAGGTTCTCCAGCGTGTCGGTGGCCAGGGGACTCTGGGCCGCCTGAGCCAGCGTCGCCGCCGCCGCGACCAGGGCGGGCCAGAGGAGCAGGATGAGCCAGCCGTATCGCTTCCAAACGGTCCCCCAGTCCACCGCCTCTATCAGCAGGCCCAGAAGCCAGCCCGAAAGCAGGGCCATCGGCGTGGTGATGTGGACGACCAGCCAGGGCATCTTCTCCCCGGCGTAGGAGTAGCCGAACCAGGAGAGGAAGGACCAAATGAACAAGGAGCCGACGAACAGCGAGGAAATCGGTGCCGGGCTAATGACAGATGTTTGAGGACGGAATACCTTCCGAACCGCGCGGACGGCCAGAAGAATCGTAGCGGCCAGGAGGCCCAGGAGGGGGAGGAAGTCGTAGAGGGGGAGGATGACCAGGTAGTAGAACCAGGGTTGACCGCCCCGCTGGACTTCCTGCTGTTCCAACCAGTAACCCAGGGATCCGACCCAGCCGGAGGCGATGCCGCCGCCGTTGGTGAAGACGGTGGTGAAGAAGACCAGGAAGATGCCGGTGTGGATGGCGGCGGCAACGGGCCAGCGGCGCCGGTCCCAGAGGAGGCCCAGGGCGACTGCCGCCGCAATCGTCAGGGCCAGGATGACGCCGGAGTAGTAGATGGCGGGGGCGGTGTAGTCCGTGGGGTGCAGCCGGGAAAGGTGGAGCCAGAAGGGGACGCTCTCCAGGTTGGGGGAGCGCTCCACCAGCCGGGCGGTCAGCAATGCCGCGCCGTGGATAGGCAACGGGCTCAGGAAGGGCAGGGTGAGTGTGCCGATGAGGAAAATCAGGTCCATGGCGTGGTACTTCGTCCGGTGGGGCCAGATGCCGTAGACGAGGGCGGTTGCGCCGGTCAGGAGGGAGAGGACAGCCAATCCGGTGCCCAGGCGGGTGAGGATCGGCGCGAGATTTGCCTCCTTTGCCGCCAGACCCACCGCCAGCAGGAGCAATCCCATTGCCAGCCCAATTAGTGCGCCAATGAAAGCCGTTTCGGCCCCCCTGCGTTCCCAGCGCTGTTGCATCGCTTGCACCACCAGCAGGCCGACCAGGAAGAGGCCGAAGATGGCGGTGTAGATGAAAGCGGTCTCTTTGACGGCGAACATCAGGGAGAGCGCGGCCGCCAGGATGTAAAGGTGGCGGTCCCGGCCCTCTTCCAGGTAGCGGAAAATGGCCCAGAAAACCCAGACGGCGAAGAGGACGCAGGGGATGTCTTGGCGGATGTGGCGGGAATAGTAGGAGATGGAGGGCGAGATGAGCAAGAGAAACGAGGCCGAGAGGGCTCCCCACCGCCCCAGCCAGCGGCGCATAAAGTAGGGAAAGGCCACCAAGACGACCCCGGAGAGGGCGTCAAACAACCGGGCCGTGAAATCGCTATCGCCGAAGAGGAAGAACATCAGGGCGGTCATATGGAATTCCAGCGGCCCGTGCATCATCGGGTTGTGCTGAAATCCCAGCCCGGCGTAGAGGTCCCAGGAAAACTTGCAGTGCAGGCTCTCGTCGTGGGTCTGGACCCGGTGGCCCAGCATCACCAGCCGGGAGACCAGGCAGATCAGGAGGATCAGGATGTAAAGGCCTTGTTCGCGGGTGACG
The DNA here is from genome assembly GCA_034435815.1 of Anaerolineae bacterium. GTDB lineage: Bacteria > Chloroflexota > Anaerolineae > B4-G1 > DUEL01 > SpSt-77. The sequence goes on from DAOTWK010000294.1 coordinate 4,924, forward strand.
GGAACACCTTTCAGGATAGGTCGGTCCAGCCAGGATTGGGTTTCGGGTTGGGTCATCGTCCTACCTCAAGGTCGCAAATCGCAGGTCGCATTTATGTTTTCTTGCGAGAGATGTTGCAGTTTAGCAAATGGTTTCGGCAATAGGTTATGGGGTGATTCTGACCCCCTCATCCTCCCTTGTCCGAAAGAGGGAACAGGAGGGGGGGTCGGCGGGCGGCCTCGCTGCCCGCCGAAAACCCCTGTCAATCTCTGCCTGAGTTCAGGTCTTCCCGCACCCAGAGGACGACCTGTTCGGCGGGGGGGAGCGGGGTGAGGGAGGCCCGGTAGAGCCACCAGCGGGCCCACTCGTGAGGCGTCCGGGGCAGAGCCCAGGCCCGGTGGAGGGTGAAGGCCGTGCCGTAGTAGCCTTCCGGGATGGATACCCCGGCGGGAGCGACAATGAGGGCCGGTTTTTCGTCCGGCGCTTCAGCCTTAGAAGCAGAAACCAGAACTTCAGGAGGGCTTTCGGCTGAGCATAAGGATCGCAGGTCGCGCAGGACCCAGGTCACCGCCGGGTCGGGGTCCACCAGCCGGAGGCGGCACCTCATTTCGCTACGGACCGGAGTTTGCGTCAGAATCCGCTCTGTCTCCGCCGCCAGCAGGCGCAGGTCAGGGGCCACCGGGTCGGAGACCACCCCGGGTGCGCAGGTCGGCTCGCCCGGGCAGACCCGGGCCACCCGCCACCCGGCCGCGAAAGTGACGACCAGCAGGACGATGCCCAGCACCAATGCGGCCCGGTGCAGGACAAACAGAAGCGCGCGCCGGCTGGCTTCCTCTGGGGGCTCATCTCCTTCTGGGACGGAGAGGGCGACACTGAAGAACAGGACCAGCAACACCTGAAGGGCCAGTCCGACGCCCATCAGGAACAGATCGGCGGGCCGGGCATAGCGGGAGTACCGGGCCAGTACCAGGCCGGAATGGGTCCAGAGAACCAGGGAGAGGGCGCCGTAGATCCATCCGTAGGTCCTCCGTACGCTCTTCTGCAGCGCGCGGGCCAGTTCTTCCACCGCCAGGCCGCCCAGGCCCGCCAGCGGGACCAGCCACAGAGCAGGGGATGCGGGAGTCGGCGTCAGTGCCGCGCCGATCGTCCCCACGACAGTCCAGAAGAGCCACATGAGTCCCATGCCATGGCGCCGGGAGAAGGCCAGGGCGGCCCCGGCGATGCCGGTCAACAAAATGAGGGGTTCAGATAGCACCTGTAGCACAAAATGTATTTTGTGCCCTGCATCTGGAGCCAGCCAGCGGAGGAATTGTTCTCCGGTCGCGGCCAGGCCGGCAGGGTGCAGGCCCAACCCCGCGCCGAAAATAAAGAGGCCCAGCGTGAGAGCCGCCAGGGCGCGCCCCAGTGCGGGGCGGATCATGGGCCAGACCCAGGGCACTTGCTCCCGCCAGAGCCAGAGCCCCGCCACCAGCGCCAGTGCCAGCCCCAAGAGCAACCCCCAAGC
>DAOTWK010000295.1:0-2097 GCA_034435815.1 Anaerolineae bacterium
GGCGGCCCGCCTGCCGGTCCGGGCGCAGAGGCTGGCCCAATACGCCCTGCACGGCCTGGCCCGCCGCCGCACCCGGACCCTCCTGAGCCTGCTGGCGGCGGCGCTCTCCACCGCGCTCCTGGTGCTTCTCCTGGGCGTGCTGGTGGACCGCCACAGTTATCTCTCGGGGACACTGTTGGGTGAGTACATCCTGGTTCGCGTGGAGAGTTACCACTACGCCTTGCTGGCAATTGGCTTTGTCCTGGCAGCCTTCTCCTTCGCCGAGCATCTGCTGGCGGGAGTGCTGGAGCGACAGCGGGAGATCGGGACGCTGAAGGCTCTGGGCTGGCGGACCCTGACCGTTGGGGGGCTGTTCCTGCTGGAGGGAGTCATCCTGGGGCTGATCGGCGGAGCAGCGGGCAGTCTGCTGGGCCTGCTGGCCTTCCTGGGGCTCTACCGGGCCCTCTCCCTGCAGTTGCTGGCGGTGGCACTGCTGGGCCTCGGGGTCTCCGGACTGGTGGGCACACTGGCAGCCCTCTATCCCGCCCGGGTCGCCATCCGGGTGCCCCCGGTGGAGGCCCTGCGCGCCGAGTAGCGCTCCGACACGCAACAGGCAATAAATTCGTGGCTTATAGGAGCACCGATGATCGCCACCGAAAATCTGACCAAAATCTACACCGACGGCGCGCCAGTGCAGGCGCTGGACAACGTGACCCTGGAGATTGCCGCCGGGGAGTTTGTCGCCATCACCGGACCCTCCGGCAGCGGCAAGTCCACTCTTCTCAACCTCATCGGCACGCTGGACCGGCCCACCTCCGGGCGGGTGGTGGTGGACGGAGTGGACGTGAGCACGTTGCGGGGCAACGCCCTGGCGGACTTCCGGCGGGAGCGCATCGGCTTCGTCTTCCAGATGTTTCACCTGGTGCCAACGCTGACCGCGCTGGAGAATGTGATGCTCCCGCTGATTCCCTACCGACGAGGGCTGAAGTTCCGGCTGGAGGAACGGGCGCGGGAGTTGCTGGAAGCGGTGGGCCTGGGCGACCGGTTGCACCACCTGCCGGGGCAACTCTCCGGTGGGGAGCAGCAGCGAGTGGCCATTGCCCGCGCCCTCATCAATACCCCCAAAGTCATCCTGGCCGACGAGCCAACGGGGAATCTGGATAGCCGCGCCGGGGCGGAGATTGTGGCCCTGTTGCGGCAACTGAACCGGGAGCGGGAGGTGACGGTCCTGGTGGCGACCCACAACGAGGCCGTCGCGCAGGCAGCAGACCGGATCATCCGGCTGCGAGACGGGCGGGTGATCTGAATCCCGCTACCGGATCACTCCCTCTGCCCACATCTCCCCCTCCCGAATCTCCAGCGCGGTAAAGGCTACGGGCAACGGGCGGTTGGAGAGGTCCACCTGCTGGTAGACCGCGTCCTGGATGGCCTGAAGGACAAACCCCGGCACTGGCGCACCTGCCACTCCCAGTTCGGTCAGCCGGACGACGGGAACCCCGTTCTCCAGATGCATGGTCGCCCGACCGTGGATGGAGACCTCCAGCCCCAGCACCGTCGCGACTCCCCAGGCCTCTATCTCGCCGGGGTGAAAGGCAACGCGCGGATAGTGGAAGGGGACCTCGGGGTGGCGGTCCAGAAACCAGGCAATCGTCTCCGCCGCCTCCTGGTCGGTGATGTGCAGTTCAAATCGCTCGCCGCTGTGCCCACCCTCTATGAGTCGGTTCCGCAGGTCGGCCAGATCCGATTCCAGAATCGGCTGCGCCTGGTAGAGGGGGACTGTCGGGCGGAGGGCCGACGCCCAGGCCAAAACGGCGCCGAAGGTCAGGGCCAGGGCAACATAGAGGTGAGGGGAACGGAGGGCTCCGCGCATGTCACTTCCTCCACCACACCCACAGCAGGTTCAGGCCCAGTGGGAGCAGGACCAGGAGACAGACCACCGCCCACAGCGCGACCGCCCGCTCCACCGGGACTTCTGGTAACGCCGGGTACAGATAGGCCTCTTCCCCGGCCAGCCGTCGGGAGACGACGCGCAGTCCCCAGGCCGCCGCCGCCAGCCACCAGTCCAGCGCCAGCGCCACCCGGAACGGGAGCCGGTCGCCCTGACCGGCCAGCCAGAAG
>DAOTWK010000296.1:0-2927 GCA_034435815.1 Anaerolineae bacterium
AACGAGATGGCTGACCACCTGCAGACCCTCTACAACGAATTGGAAGACCGGGTGCGGGAGCGGACTCGCGCTCTTCAGGAAGCCAACTATGCCCTCCAGCGGCGGGCCATTCAGTTGGAGGCCAGTGCCGAAGTAAGCCGGTCCATTATCTCCATTTTCAACGTGGACGAATTGCTGCGGCGGGCTGTCAACCTGATCCGGGACCGCTTCGGCTTCTACCATGCGGGGATTTTCCTGATAGATGAGACCGGAGAGTGGGCGGTGCTGCGGGAGGCGACCGGCGAAGCGGGTGCCCAGATGAAGGCCCAGGGCCACCGCCTGCAGGTGGCGGAGACCAGCATGGTCGGCTGGACCGCTCTCCACCGCAAGCCCCGCATCGCACTGGATGTGGGGAAAGACGCTGTCCGCTTTGCAAACCCTCTTCTTCCCTACACTCGTTCTGAGATGACTCTCCCGCTGATGGTCGGCGGCCGTCTCCTGGGCGTGCTCAATGTTCAATCCACCGAGGAGGCGGCGTTTGATGAGGACGACATCCGTGCCCTCCAGAGTATGGCCGATCAGTTAGCGATCGCTATAGAGAATGCCCGTCGGCTCTCCGAAGAGGCCGCAATACTGGAAGCGACCAGCCCCATATATCGCCTCAGCCGTCGGCTGGGCACTGCAGCCACTGTGGAGGACGTCGCGAGTGTTATCGTTGAGGCTGTCTCCGAGACCGAGGCGGATGGCTGCGTGGTAGTGGAGTTTGAATCCTCCGACGGGGTGCCGGAAATGCTGTCCTACCGGAGGGTCTGGCGGCGAGATCGGGAGCCCACATTCCGGCCCGGAATGCGGGTGCCGGTCGCTGAAGCTCCTCTTCCTCTCCCTCTGCTGAGCCGGACGTGGGTCAGTGAAGATGCCCAGCGAGATTCCCAGATTTCGGATAGGGCCCGCGAACTCTTCCGCGCCACTGGCGTAGGCGCTCTGGTCAGCATTCCGCTTCGGGTGGGAAACCGACTTGTCGGTCAGGTGGTCATCCTGCGGTCCGTGCCCGGCCCCTTCTCTCCAGCGTCGCTGCGGCTCTATGAGGTGCTGGGCGACCAGGCTGCCCTGGCGCTGGAGCGGGCTCGTCTGCTGGAAAGCATGCAGCGGCGAGCGGATTATGAGAAAGCCCTGCGGAGCATCGCCGACCAGATTACGGCCACTTTTGACCTGCAGATGGCCCTGCAGACGACGCTGCATCAACTGGGGCAGGTGCTGGACGCCCGCGGCGGCTATGCGGAATTGGGAACCAGGTAGCCAATGTGCCAGGCACTTCCAAAAGTGCCTGGCACGTCGGACAAGGAGGCATATCGGATGCCCGATACCCGACAGCAAAGTGAGATCACCGAATTTCAGGCCTGGCAGGCCCGCGCGCTGAATGTTCTCCTATCCGTGCTAACCCTGGCTGCGACGATGGTGGTCGCTGCCACGGTGTTGGAGGCGGTCCGCTATCCGGAACGGGGCGCGATGGCGCCGCTGTTTGGCGCCCTTTACGTCCTTCTGCTTCTCCTGACGCTTCTTCGCCGGATCCCCTATCGGATGCGGCTCATCGGCTTCCTGCTGGTAGGCTACGCCGTGGCGATCATCGCCTTTCTGCGGGGTGGACTGGTCGGAGACGGGCGTCTCTATCTGATGATTCTTCCCCTGCTGGCGTTGGCTCTTTCCGACCTGCGGATGGGCCTGTTGACAGGCATCTTCAGTTTACTGATCCATATCGCTTTTATGCTGTTTGCCTACCTGGGATGGCTCTCCGACTGGGTGGTGGTAAAGGAAAATCCAATGGCCATCACTGACTGGTTTGCTGCCACTTCCGTATTCCTGATGCTGCTGGCGGGCCTGCTGACCGTCATCGGGCTTTCCAATCGTTCGCTGATTCAGGCGTTGCGGTCGGCCCAGCGGTCGGCGCAGGAACGGGCGCAGGCTTATGCTATGCTGGAAGGCCAGACCCGGGAACTGGAGCGGCGGGCCCGTTGGCTGGAGATGGCCACGTCCGCCGCCCGGCAGGCCGCTATGCTGGAAGAGCCGGATATTCTGCTCTCCCGCGTGGCTGAAGAACTGGCCCGACGGACAGACCTGGAAGAAGCGATTTTCTACACCAAGGGTCCGGGAGGCGAGTTGGTTGCCCGGGCGATGGCCGAGAGTCGGCGGATTGCGCCGGTAGATACGGCGCCTTCCGGCGTGTCGCCGCTGGCCTGGGAGGCCTTCCAGAGCAGTTCTATCCGGTCCGGTTGGTGGGGCGGCCTGTACGAGGTGGCCTTCCCTCTGCGGCTTCATGAGCGGACGGTGGGGGTGATGGCGGTTCGTTTCTCCACAGAAATCCGAACGGATGGGACAGAGGCCGCAGTCTTGGAGTTGATTGCGGATCAACTGGCGGTGGCACTGGAGAACGCCCGTCTCTTCTCGGAAACCCGGGCCAGCCTGCGGGAATTGGAGGCGCTCCACCGCCGATATACGACCCAGGCGTGGGAGCGGTTTGTCCGGGAGGCCCCGGAGAGCGTCCGGCTGTGGACGGGGCCGGAGGAAGTTCCAGAGGGAGTCTGGCAAGGCCTCTTTGAGCAGGCCCGCGCCTCCGGTTCGGTCGTGGTGGGCGAGGAGGATTCCCGGTACTTGCTGGCCGTGCCGGTGAAACTGCGGGGTATTGCGATCGGCGTGCTGGGGTTCCACCGGGAGCAGGAGGCGGGCCGATGGCGCCCGGAGGAGATTGCAGCAGCCGAAACGGTGGCGGAACGGCTGGCGCTGGCGGTGGAGAACGCCCGTCTGCTGGAAGAGGCCCAGCGCCGGGCTGCCCGGGAGCGGCTGGTGGCCGAAATCTCCACCCGGCTACGGGCCTCCCTGGATCCGGAGATCGTCCTCAAGACCACCGTCCGGGAACTGGGGCGGGCTCTGGGGGCCCGCTGGGCGGCGGTAGA
>DAOTWK010000297.1:0-5600 GCA_034435815.1 Anaerolineae bacterium
GATTGACAGGATTAGCAGGATTGACATGATGTGAATTTTTCATTAAAATTATCAAGCCCTGCAAATCCTGCAAATCCTGTAAATCCTGTAAATCCTGCAAATCCTGCAAATCCCGTAAATCCTGTAAATCCTGTACATCCTGTACATCCTGTAAATCCTGTCCACTCCCCCTCATGGAGGTCTGCGATGCGAAAAAGAACGGTTTCTCCTCACCGCCCGATCCTGGCCTTCGTCCTCGGACTCATCCTGGTTATCGCCACTGTCTTGCTCTTCTCCCTCTCCCTCCGCGCAGCCCCTGCCCACTACGACGCTCCTGCCGGAGAAACCCTCACCCCCCTCGGTGCCGGCCAGCCCAACGACCTGGCCCGCCGCAACGCCTACAAAGAACTCTGGCGCGCCCTCTATCACGATGACCATCCCGCCCTGGCCTGGACCGCCGTCACCGTCACGGTGGATGGCTCCGACTACGGCCCCGGCGCGGTCGTGGGCGACCTGAGCGGCGATTTCTACCGGGTCACCGCATCGGGCGCGTTCTCCGTCTCTCGCGCCTTCGCCCTCCACCCGCGCCGGGTCGCCCTCTACTACGGCACCGTCCGCGACGAGTACAACCAACTCGTCGTCTGGGAGGAAGGGGACTTTGAACAACTCTTCCGCGTCTACCTCTGGTGCGAACTCCCCCCCGCATCGGGAGGAGCCGGGACTCCCCCCATCGTAGGGGGGGCCGGGGGGGGTTGCCCGTATTTTGACACCCTCACCGAGACGCAAATGGTCTCTGACCTGGCCGATTACGACGTCCTCATCCTTCCCGCCCTGCGCGTCGGCTATCCCGACGAGGTCATCGCCGCACTGGGTGAGGACGGCCTGGCCGCCATCCGCAACTTTGTGCGGGGCGGCGGCTTCCTCTACGCCCAGGCCGACGCCGCTGCCATCGTCCAGGCCGCCGGCTTGCTTCCCGAAGGGACGGTGGACGTGACCACCCGCGTCACCGACCCCGACAACCGGGGCCAACTGAACGTCCTTCTGCCCGACCACCCGCTGACCTTCTCCTGGCTCTCCAACACCACCTACGTCCTCAACGAGCCGCTCGTCACCGCCACCGAAGGGCTGAGCGTCGTCGCCACGTTTGCCGATACCTCACAGCCGGGGTCGGTCGCCATCGCGGTCGCCGCGCCGGGCGATGGACGGGTGGTGCTGTTCAACGGCCATCCCTCTGGCAACATCGCCGACCATCCGCAGGTGCTGGACGCGCTCCTGTGGGCGATGGGCGAGCGGGCCGGCATCTACGGCCACCTCTGCCAGCAATACTCCGACGCAGTGGATTGCGGCACCATCCCGGCCTACGAGCCGGGCGTGCCCATTGCTGTCACCACCACTTTCCGCAACCTTTGGGACGGCCCGCTGACCGGCATCGTCATCACCGAGACGCTCCACAAAGGCTTCACCACCACGCCCGACCTGGTCACTCCGCCCCCGGCCGTCTTCATAGAGAACCCCGACGGCACGACGACCCTGGTCTTCACGCTGACCGAGGCCGCCCCCGGGGACACCGTCATCACCTACATCGCCTACACCGCCGTCCCCTCCGGCACTGTAGCGCGTGCGCTGGTGAGTACCGCCGAGGCCGACTACGTGGACCCCTTCTGGCCCACCGAGCATCACCCCGACGGCCTGCCGCGCTCAATCGTGCGCAACGAGTTATGGGTCAAAGCGCAAATGGCCGCCCGGCTGGTGGGCGACCGCGACATCGAACTGGATGGCCTCTATCCGCTTCCTGCCGAGGGCTACTACTTTGACATTGCCCTGACGCTGGAGAACAAAGAAGAGACCCTTGCCCGGCGCATCCTTGTCACCGACGTCGTAGCCCTCATCAGCCCGATTGTGGACGTGGATGACCAGCGCCTGGTCCCGCAGGTCGTCACCGATGCCTGGGGCGTGAGCACGACCGACGAACTCTCCCAGACGCTCTTTGCGCTCAACGATGTCTTCTTCTACGAGACGCCCGTCCCCATTTACCCGTTACCGGTCTATATGGACGGGGCGACCGTCATCACCACCGGCGTCTTCTATTCCCTGCCCACCTGGCTGAACGGCCCGCGGCTGGTCTATACCTACACCGCCAACTTGACCACCACGCCGGGCTTCACCAATTCCATTACCATCCCGCCCGAATTCGCCGAATACATCACCGTCACCGCCGAGGGCGACCTCTTGCTCCCGGCGCTCACGATGGTCTGGGACCTAGGCGACATGCCCGCCTATGACTATCTGGAACCCGCCGTCCGCTACGGCCTCTTCAGCCGCGAACTGTTTTGGAGGACGGTCTCCTTCACCAGCGACCCGGTGACTCCCAGCCTGATCCTGGAAGGCGCCGGCGGCTCGGTCTACACCAACCTGGGCGGCCATCCCATCCCCTACCACGAGTACCTCTCCAGCGGCATCGTCCATATCCCCATCCCACCGGAAATGCCTCGGGTGACCTACACGGACATCTGGGAGCGCCCGCAGACGATGGAACTGCGCACCGTCTTTTACGACATCGTCCCCTTCCCGCCGCCAGAGTACCACGCCGTGGTCAACACCACCTTCGAGATGCGCGCCGACCGCGATGGCGACGGGCGAGGCGAGACGCGCGTCCTGGAATTTCCCGCCCGCGAGGGCGCCGACCTGACCCTCTACCTCAAGACCTGGTCCAACTTCGACCCGACGATGCCGCCGCTGCGGAAAGACGAGACCCTCATCGCGCAGGGCATGTTCCGCGGACTGGGCTTTGACCTGCGCCCGATGTCCGGCGACTGGTGGACTTCGTGGACGCCGCTACACTTGCAAGGGTACCTCACCGATACCGACCTGGTCACCGTCGTGACCGTCCCCGCCTACGACTATCTGTACTTCCAGCAGTATCTCGAAAGCCAGCGCCGCGAGGGGCTGCTCATCAGCGCCACGCTGAACACGTACCCCAACTTCCATCGGGAAGGCGTGATGAAGATTGACGACGGCGCGCGCTTCGTCTACCACCAGAAGGCCGTCGGCCCCAGCCGCTATGAGGTCTTTGACGCGCACGTCCAGGCGGTCTTTGGCCTCTCCGCCGACGCGCGGGTGCACAAGGCGGTCGCGCCGGTCCTGGTGGCGACCTTTGACGATCACGTCTACCACCTGGTGCGCATCGAGGACCCGTGGGACCCGCGCTGCGTCGGCTGGGAACCGTTCATCAAATCCTACGGCTTCGGCGACCTGGCGGCGACGGTCTATGTGGGCGGACGGCACGGGCCGGAATTGCTGTGGCCGCGCGTCGCCCCCGGCGAAAAGACCCAAATCCGCCTGGAAATCCGCAACAACCAGACCGGCGTCACGCTGACGAACCTGATCATCACCCCCACCGCGCCCGCCGGTATCACCGTCACCCTGCGCAGCGTGACCGAGACGGAGGCGGTAGAGCCGCTCTTCTTCGACTTTCCCTTCCTGCACGAGACGACTGTCCCCGAAGGCTGGCGCACCGTCTGGTATTACGACGTGAAGGTGGACCCGGCCTTCGCCGACACGGGGCGGGTCCATAAGGTAACCTTTGAGGTCACCGCCGACGGTCTCCCCGCCGACTTTCGGGTTCCCGATGCCGAGATAGGCGTCGGCGCCCCCGGCGCGTGCATCCAGACGGTCTGGGGCCAGGCCACCGACCTGCAACTGGCAGACCTGTTGCCGCCGTGGGCCGCGCCGGAGGACGCCCGGCTGGCGAACAGGGCCGAGATCGCGCAGTTGGAAGGCGCACTGGCGCTGGGCCAGGAAGTCACGGCGACGGCCCTCTTCATCGGCCTGCGGCCTGTCGCCTTCGTCACGCAGACGGTCGCCGACGGCACGCTCGTCTCCTTCACCCTCCCCGTCTCCGATACCTACGACGCCACGCAGATGCCGTGGCTGGAAAACGGGTGGCGCTCCGGCGAGACGTACGTCGTCTTCAAATCGCACGCGCAGATTGACACGAGCGGCACGGCGATCATCAACTACGGCCCGCTCATCACCTACACCGACGACTTTGCCCAGGTCTACACGCACACCGGCAACATCCAGACGGTGGAGGCCCACGGCGCGGCGCTGGTGGTGACCTACACCGTGAATGTCATCACCGATGCACGAGATGGGGCACGCGTCCCGGGCGTGGTGCGCGGCATCCTCAACCAAGCCGCCGTGACAGTGGATGTCTTCAACCGGGGCGACTATATCGCCAAATCCGCTCGGGTCACGGTCACCTTCGCCTCGGGCGTGACACTGACGGCCACGACCTGGCCGACGGCCGCGCAGGGGACGGACTGGGTCACTTTCTCCCTGCCGGACATTCCGCCCGGCGGTCGCTGGAACATCGGCTTGGTGCTGGAGTTCGTGCCGACCGACACCGGCCCGTGGGGTGTGGGACTGATGGCGCCGCCGCAATCGTACCGCCTGATCCTGCGCACCGACGGGCGCTACGTGCACGAATTCCCCTTCGCCGCGCTCACGCCGCGCAAGGTCGTAGTGGTGGACCAACTGGCCGGCCCGCTGGAGGTGGGGCCGTACACCCGCATCTGGCGGGTCTACCTGCCGTTGACGATGCGGAACTACCGCCCGCCTTGGTGGCCGCAGGGGGTGCCGTAGGGGCGCAAGGTCAGCCTGCGCGGGCCGGATTTTGCGGCGGGTGGCCGCGCCGCCCGCTGCAAAATCCCATCATCTGCTCATCCCACAGGGGAGTCCGATGAAAAAGTGGGCGTTCATCCTGGCTTTATGTGCCATTTTCGGGACCGGACTGCTGGCCCAGGCCCAGACAACTCCGCCTACCCCGCCGCCTATCCAGTATCCGAACCTAAGCGTCGGCGTCCTTTCTGAAGACCCCGGCTATGGAGAACGCTGGAGCACCGAAATCTTCCCCTTCGGCAACTACGTCGGCCCGACGACGGGGCGGGACGTCTTCTGCCGGACCTATCTGCGGTTCCCCATATCCTCCGCCGGGTCTTTCACGCAGGCAGTGCTCCGCATCTATGTAGACGACTACTGGCCCGGGCCCGGGAGCGCGCCGATGTCGGTCTATCCGGTGGCGGAAGACTGGCCCGCCGGAGTGGACTGGTACGATATGGCGACCTGGCCCGAACTGGAGAGCCCGGTCGCCACGACCCGGGTCACCTCCGACGGCAGATGGTTTTCATGGGACGTAACCCGGCTGGTGCGGGAGTGGGCCTCCGGCGCCCGGCCCAACTACGGCCTGGCGCTGGCAGCAGCGGACCTGAACTCTCTGGATGCCAACTGGGCCGCCGCCCGCCGCCTGAGCGCGGGCGACCCGGCCACCCGGCCTTATCTGGAAATCACCTGGGTCACTCCCACGCCGACGCTGGTCCCCACGGCGACGCCTGAGCCCACGGTCGCTCCGCCCCCTGCGCCTGAACCCTCCCCAACGCCTGCCCCGGTCCTGGCACTTATGCCGGAGACGGGCCGGGCGGATGGGGCTTCCGGAGCGACAGGGTGGTGGCTGGTCGGCCTGGTGAGCGGAATACTGGCCTTCTGGGCCCTACATCGTCGGCGAACAGCCGAAGGCCGGTAATTGCCGCCGGGGTTTTCCTCCGAGAGAAACGTGGCGGCGG
>DAOTWK010000298.1:0-2651 GCA_034435815.1 Anaerolineae bacterium
TGAAAGAGATGGAGAAATGAAATGTCCTCACCGGACCATCCCCACATCCTCTTCCTGCTCAGCAGCCCGCTGACCGCCGACCCGGTGGCCGCGAACCAGGCCCTGCAGGAACTGACCGACGCCCTGAGGGACATCCCCGCCCCGGCCACCTTCGTCACCCGCATCGCCGAGGCGGACGCGGTGAACACGTTGATGAGTCGCCGGGACCGCCCCCGTTTCTCCGCCCTCCACTACCTGGGCCACGGCTACAAACCGGAAGACGTCCCTGCGGGCTACCTCATCTTTGAGGGCCAGGCCGGGGACGCCCGGCCCCTCAAAGACCATCAACTCCTCCACGTCCTCAACCCCACTGGCCGCCCGGAGCCGGAATTCCGCCTGGCGGTGGTGACCGCCTGCCATTCGGAGAGCGTCGCGGCCGCCCTCTACGCCCTCAGGATTCCCCACATCGTGGCAGTGGACGCGGAGAAGACCCTGACCCAGCGCGCCGCCATCACCTTCTTCTGCCGGTTTTACACGGCCCTCCTCACCGGCAACACCGTCGCCGACGCCTTCCGCGCCGCCCAGAGCGCCGTCGCGTTGGATGAGGACCTCTGCCGCTGGGGAGGGGAGGCGGTGGCTTGGGCGGAGGCCCGCAAGTTCCGCCTCCTCCCCGAAGACGGCGACCACGACGAAGTCCTCTGGCCCGACCTGCCGGAAGGGCAGGCGAAAATAGAACCCCTTCCGGCCCTCACCGCTCCGCCTTTCCACCTCCGCCCTACCCACTTCCTGGGCCGGGGAGAGCAGATGCGGGACGTCCTGGCCCATCTGCGGGAACAGCGGGCCGTCCTGATCCAGGGCGTGAGCGGCGTGGGCAAGACCGAACTGGCCAAAGAGGTGACCCGCTGGTTGGTGGCCCGCCGCAGGGTGGAGCCGGGACGCGTTGCCTTTGTGGACCTGAGCCAGGTCCGGAATGCCGACGGCGCGCGGACGGCCATCGCCACCGCCCTGGGCCTTCCCGCCAAGAACATCCCCGACGCGGCCTCCCTGGCCGGAAACCTCCCCCAGGGCCTCCTCCTCATCCTGGACGAAGCGGAGAACGCCGTCCTGAACGGCGGCAGAGCCTTCCGTGACCTCCTGGAAGCGCTGGCCGGCGCCCCCGCTTCCCCCCACATCATCGTTACCTCCCAGATGGACGTGGGGAGCGCTCGCTTCCCCCGCTACGACCTCCGCCGCCTGACCCCGGCGGCCGCCCTGGCCCTCTTCCTGGTGGAAGCGAATGTGACCGAAGCCGAATGGGGACGAATGGAGGAGGGCGACCTGCAGGAACTCCTGAGCTACACGGACCACCTTCCCCGCGCCGTGGCGCTGGTGGCGCGGGCCTGGCGGCACTCCCGCAGCCCCGACCTGAAATCCCTGGTGCAAGACCTGCGGGAGAAATGGGACGAGGTTATGCGGGACCCCCTCTATCCGGAGGAGGTGAAGAGCGTGGTGGCGGGGATCAGCCTGGCGTGGGGCCGGCTGCGGGAGCGCAGCCCCGAAGATGCCGACTTCTACCCCCTCCTGGCCCTCTTCCCCGGCGGCCTCCCCGAAAGCGGCCTGGAGCCCATCTTTGGCCTCGGGGCCCGGAAGCGGGTGATGGAGATAGAGAACCAATCCCTCCTGGAGCGGCCCTGGCCCGACCTCCTTTACCTCCCCACCCCCTTTCGCCTTTTTGCCGGACGGCTCCTGGGGGACGAAGGGGCCGCCCGCGCCCGCTGGGGCCCGGCCGTCCTCCGCTTTTATTTTAACTTTGACGAAGAACCGCACGTCGGTTGGGTGACAGGCCTGGATCAGGCACTGCGGGAAGGCGGTGAGGCGATGCCCACAGCGATCGCCCGCTACACCCACGAACTCCCCTCCATAGAGGCCTGGCTGGACTGGGGGCTGGAGCATGAGGAGGGGAGAAACGGGCGGGTACGGGCCCCCCGCCTGGCCGCGCTGCTGGAAAACCTCTACACGGTAACCGGACGGCTGGGTCAAGAAGAGACCCGGGCGCGCTACGAGCGTGCGCTGGCGTGCGCCCGGCGCTGGAATGACCAACTGGGGGAGGCCAACACCCTCCAGGCCATCGGCGACGTGCTGCGGTTTCGGGCCGATATGGATGCGGCGCTCTCGTCGTACGAGGCGGCGCTGAAGCTCTTTCGGGCGGTGGGGGACCGCCTGGGAGAGGCCAACACCCGAAAGGCCATCGGCGACGTGCAGAGTTTTCGGGCCGATATGGATGCAGCGCTCTCGTCGTATGCGGCGGCGCGGACGCTCTACCAGGCGGTGGGGGACCGCCTGGGGGAGGCCAACACCTTAAGAGCCATCGGCAACGTGCTGCGGTTTCGGAAGGAAATGGATGCGGCGCTCGCGTCGTACGAGGCGGCGCTGACGCTCTTTCGGGCGGTGGGGGACCGCCTGGGGGAGGCCAACACCCTCCAGTCCATCGGCGACGTGCAGAGTTTTCGGAAGGAAATGGATGCGGCGCTCTCGTCGTACGAGGCGGCGCTGACCCTCTATCGGGCGGTGGGGGACCGCCTGGGGGAGGCCAACACCCTAAAGGCCATCGGCGACGTGCAGCGGTTTCGGGATGAATACGATGCGGCGCTCTCGTCGTACGAGGCGGCGCTGAAGCTCTTTCGGGCGGTGGG
>DAOTWK010000299.1:0-5580 GCA_034435815.1 Anaerolineae bacterium
GGCTTCCGCTTTATGCAGGAGACGTCTTGGGCCTTCGGCGATGAGGCCATGCAGCGGAACCTGGCGGTGATCCGGGAGCGAAAGAAGCACCTCCCCGTCAGGGTGCGCGCGGCGCGCTGGGAGAACCTGCGAATCCTTTGGCGTGCCTGGCGTCCGGGAACGGGTTGGCTGCTGGTCGGCTTGGGCGGAATCGGCCTGGGGGGCCTGATCTCCGGCGAGGGCGAGGACTTCCTGGCCCGGACCGCTGTCACCCTGGTGCTGCTGGCCGTCGGAGGGCTCCTGCTTTGGATAGCCAGAAGAGACGGAACACGGACTACGTAAAGCGGGATGGGACAGAGGGAAAAGCGCGCTCCACACTCCGATATTGACCTCACCCGCTGGCGGGAGTACGACCACATCTGGACGGACTCCCTCTGGCTCATTGAGGCGCGCGACCGCACCGGCGGCCACCAACTGGATTACCACGGCAACTTCGTCCCCCAGATTGCCACCCAGACCTATCTGCGCTACACGCGGGAGGACGAGGTCGTGCTGGACCTTTTTCTGGGCTCCGGGACCAGTGCGATAGAGGCGGTGCGGCTGAACCGACGCTTCGTCGGTGTGGAATTGAACCTGGAACTGGTGGAGACCGTCCGGGGGAAAATCCCGGCGGACCTGCTGGACCGGCGCGTCTACATCCTGCAGGGGGATAGCACCCAGGCGGAGACGGCCCGGCGGGTGCGGGAGGTTTTGGGGACGATGGGCACCGACCGCGCGCACCTGCTCATCCTGCACCCGCCCTATCACGACATTATTCGCTTCTCCGGGAATGCCGCCGACCTCTCCAACGCGCCGGACCTGGAGACCTTTCTGGATCAATTTGAGGCCGTCGCCCGGCACGGATTTGACCTGCTGGCTCCGGGCCGCTTCGCCGTCCTGGTCATCGGCGATAAGTATGAACGGGGAGAACTGGTCCCGCTGGGCTTCTACTGCCTGGAGCGTTGCCAGCGGGTGGGCTTTCGGCCTAAAGCCATTGTGGTCAAAAACATCACTGGCAACGAACGGGGCAAGGGACGGACGAACAACCTCTGGCGTTATCGCGCTTTGGCTGGCGGCTACTACATTTTTAAGCACGAATATGTGATGATATTTTTCAGACCCGCCAGCGAAATACGGGATCCGGAATATGGCCCTTGACTTCCTCTCCCGCCTGTCCCTGCCCGACTACCGGGCCGCGCTGGTGGCTGGGGTGCTGTTGGGGACGGCGCTGGCCCTCTGGGTCGGAAGCCGGAGCGGGTTGCCCGTGCTCGTTGTGCTGGACGGCGCACTGGGGGCGGCAATCGGCGGCCTGCTGGTGGGACGTCTGGTCTACGTCGCGGCGCATCTGGCCTACTTCCAGGAGAATCCGGCGGCGGCGCTGGCGCTGGGGCAGGGCGGCCTCTCCGCCCCCGGGGTCGTGGTTGGCGGGGTGGCCGGGGCGGGGGTGATGGCCCGCATCCGGCGGCGGCCCCCCGGGCCCCTTTGGGACACGTTGGCACCGGGCGCGGCGGTCGTCCTGATTGCGGCCTATTTGGGCTGTCTGCGGGCCGGCTGCGCCTGTGGTCGGGAGACCTGGCCCACCGATGGTGTCCTCTGGGCCCTTAGTGCGGAACTCCCCGACCTCTACGGCCTGCGTGCCCCGCGCGTCGCCGTGCCGGTACTGGGGATGGGGTGGGGGGCTATGATGCTGGGTCTGACCCTCTGGGCCGCGCGCAGAGGGCATGCATCTGGTGTGGGGGCAACCACAAGGGAGGCAACTGCAAATGTTGCCTCTACAGGTCCCAGTCCGGTAACCGGTAGAGGTAGGTCTGGCGACGGCCCTCTCAGGGCAACCGCAAGGGTTGCCCCTGCGTGGCTGGCCCTCTACGGCCTGGGGGAGTTCGCCATGGGATTTCTGCGGGGGGATACGGCCCCCCTGATCAGCGGCCTCTCCGCCCTCCAGTGGGCGGGCCTGGCCATCTTGGCGGCCGCCCTTGCTCTGAGAGTACTGCCCCCTGACCGCTAACCTCTCCCGGCTCCCATTATACTTGACGCCCCCCGGTTTTGTGGTATAACAAAAGTGGTCCGGCTGCCGAGACCTCCGGGCCGAAGGGAGAACGATGACGCGAGTCCGTTCGTTGCAGTTGGGGGGAGTGGTTCTGGGGGTGGCTGTTATCTTCCTGCTCCTCACCCTTCAGTCTCTCTGCATAACTGATTCTCTGGCGGCTCAGCCTCTCCGGGTGAACCCTTTTCGCTTCCAGCCTGCCGCCCTCGCCGGTTCCATTACCTGCACCCTTGCTGTGACCACCACGGATGCCCTGCCTGGCATCAACAGTTTCAGCACCGCGGCCATTCTGGCTGATTACGCCGGCCTGGCTCTGGTGCAGGGGAACAGAGGCGATGCTGTCAGCCCGGAAGAGGATTACTTCCGGCTGGATAACGCAGTAGTCGGCTGGACCTACGAAGTATATGCCATCCCAGACGGGTTGGGGAACTACAATCTGGGAATCGTTGTCTACGAAGCATCCTACACTCCCATCCTGACCGATGCCAACGCGCTGGATGGGCCGTCGGCGGTAGTCCGGCTGGTAGCGACCAGCCCGGGCCCGTACTATTTCAAAGTGTTCCAGATCACCCCTCTCTGCAGTGGAGGCACATACCGCCTGGATGGCAACGCGCTTCCACCTACTGCGACGCCGACCGGGACGCCTGGTCCACCGCCGCCGACCGCGATTCCCGGCGCGGACCGCTTTGAGCCCAACCACGACTTTGACCGCGCCAGCACTATCGCCACTGGCGTCACCTACGACAATTTGAATTTCGTCCCCTGGGGCGGTGCGACGGAGGACAACGATTTCTTTAAACTCTGGATAAAGCCGGGCCTCCTTTACACCTGTGAGACGTTGAACCTGGCTCCCGGTCTGGATACCAATATTATCATCTACGACCGCAACCGCAACGGTCTGGGCGGCAACGATGATGTGGCGCCGGGGGACTACCGCAGCCGGATTTCCTACCGCTCCACCTACGAGGGGTGGCTCTACGTTCTGGTGGGACACGGCGGCCGTTTCCCGTACTCTGAGGTCCAGAATAGCACCTACAGCCTGCGTTGCACCGTGGAGGTCCCCGGCCTGCCGACCCCCGCGCCCACGGCGACGCCTCGGCCGCCCACAGCGACTCCGGCGCCCAAAGACTGGACGCCCACACCGGAGACGTTCACCTCTCCGCCCCCTACGGCCACTCCGCTCACGGGCGCGGATCTCTCCGTGCGGCTGATCTCCACCCCCGCGCCGCCGTCCCCGGAGGCCACGCCGGCCCCCCGGTTTGTCCCGCTGGATATCCTGGTCTACTACGACGCCAACAATGACCGCAGTCCCGGGGCCGGGGAGGGAGTGGCGGGATTACGCATCCTGGCCTACGACACCCTCACCGGCGAGCAGGTTGCCGAAGGGGTAACCGACGAGATGGGACGGCTGCGATTCACCGCTGCTGTTCGAGGTGCCGTCCGCATCGTCGTTCCCTACCTGGGCATCGGCCGGGTGGTGGAGGGAGAAGGGGCCAGCGTTTATATCCGCATTGCGGCGCCAACAGGGAGTCCCTGATGGAAGAACCGATTCCCCTCCCCTCTGCTTCCCCATCCCCCCCACCCAAAAGATTTTTCGCACGCGTCCCTTCCATCGCTATCTGGCTGGGAGGAGTGGGGGTAGCCATCCTGCTCATTACGCTGGTTGCACTCCTGGCCCTGCGCCCCGTCCTCTTCCCTCGCCGTCCAGAAGGGATCCCCCTCTCCATCACTCGGGTCATTCCAGGTGTCAGCCCTCTGCCCATCCCCGCGCCGCCGGTGGCTGAGATCGGCAACACCGAGGTCTCCCTTCCCGTCCCCACGTCCCTGGAAGTGGGAGGGCGCACTTTCCCGCTGCAGTCGGTGCGGGTGGAGGAGGGCATCTGGAATGTTCCAGAGTCCACTACCGGAGTGGCCCTCTGGGCCCACGGTACCGTCATCCATTACGTACTGGGCCTGGAGCCGACCGACGAGAACCGGGCCCTGATTGATGGACTGAGGGACGGGGATGAAATTGTCCTTCATCTCTCCAGCGGAGCCCGGCTCACATTTCGGGTTATTCAGAAGAAGACGGTTCTACCTGATGATGAGACCGTTTTCTCTCAGGGCCGTCCTGGCCTGACGTTGGTGGTGCTGGAGAAAGGGGCGGAGCGCCCGGTGGTGCTGGCCGATTTTCGGGACCTGGTAGAGCCGACACCTCCGACGAGTAGCCCTACTGTCGGCCCCGGACAACTGGTACAGGTGGGTACGGCGCGGGTGACGGTCTTGGAGGGGCGTGCAGAGCGAGGGCTGCCCGACCTGCCGGTAGGGACGGTGGCCTATTTCGTGGAAGTGACGGTGGAGAACAACGGGACGATCTCCCTGTTCCCGCGCAATTTCGTGGCCGAACTGCTGGACGCGGACGGCAACCGATATATTCCCTCCCCGTCTCTGGCGGGAAGGGGGAAGTACGGCCCACTGCCAGGGGAGATACCTGCGGGGGGGAGAGCGGAGGGGACGTTTGCCTATGTGATTCCCGAAGCAGTCTCTGGTCCCACGCTGACCTGGGTGTTCGGTCCCCAGGCGGCATCCGAGCTGCGCGCCCGCTTCTCTCTTTCCTACACCCCACCGCCTGCCGTGACGGCGGAAGCGGAGGTGAAGGTCACCCAGGCGTTTCTGGGGGAGGGGGGAGAGGTCCTGCATATCGTCGCCCGGGTGCGCAATCGCGGTTCAGCAGTGCTGACGGTGACGGAGCGGGATATTTCTCTGAGTTCGCGCGCTGGCCCGGGTGAGTTGCAGGTCGCCGCGCCGCCACTGCCCTGGGAGATTGGGGCAGGCGGGGAGCGGGAGGTAGAATTACAGTTTGCCCGGCCCCGAGCGCCGTCCTGTGTGGTGACGATTCTCGGCTACACCTTTGAGATTTCGGGCATGCCGGAATGATGGGGAGGGGGATGCGGGCGGCGGCGCACGCTGTGGGCTGCCGCCCGCATCTGCTTTTATTCGGACGACTCCCGGGCTTCCTGGCGCTCCTGCAACGCCCGCAGTTCCCGTTCCAGCCGCCGCTGGCGGGCCCAGATGGAGAAGACCAGGGCGAACGTCAGCCCCCAGAACACCGCGTAGGCAGCGACCAGATACATCGACATTTCTCTCCCCCTGAAGTGATTGCTCTCACACGGAGACACAAAGGCACAGAGGGGATGCTCCGTGTCTTTGTGTCTCTGTGTCTTTGGGTGAGAAATCAATTCTCACACGGAGACACAAAGGCACAGAGACACAGGAGAATTAACAATAAAAAATCAACAATCAACGGTGGCCGGTGGTCTGTTGTTTGTGGTCATACCCGCAGCCGGGCGACGGCGGCGCCGATGGCACCCACCAGGTAGACAATGCCCCAGAGGAGAGGCCAGGCGATGCCAGTGAGGGACGCGGCGGCGATGGGAGCGTCCAGGGTGGGGAGAAGGATGGTCATCATCCAGGGCAGGGCGCCGACCAGGATGCAGGCGGAGACGACCAGCCAGGTGTAGCGGCCGCGCCGGCGGCGG
>DAOTWK010000300.1:0-2476 GCA_034435815.1 Anaerolineae bacterium
CGTCGGCGATGGCGTGGGCGTGGGGGATGGCATGGGCGTCGGCGTCGGCGGAAGGGGCGAAGGGGTCGGGGAAGGAAGCGGAGAAGGGGTCGGCATAGCCGGAGGGACGGGCGCCAGAGATGCCCCGGCCCGATACGCCCCCGCCAGTTCGCGGGTCAGGTTCAGGTAGAACTCTCCGTACCCCACACTGGGCTCAATTTGCGTCCCCTCCATCCACTCGTTGAAACTGGTGATGATGACCCAGTCCGCCCCGCTTTGGGCCGCGCCCTGCCAGCAACGGCGGTAATACTCCCCACCGGCCCGGTCCCGGATAAAGGCATCGGCGCGGCCGGTGGCACGGTCGTCGTAGCCGGGCATCACCGTTGCCACCCAGAACCTCTCCACGCCGTTCTTTGCGCTCCAATCCCGCACCCGTCGGCCCCAGCGGGTCAGCACCCCCTCCGGCGCCGGGTCCCAGGCGACGCTGTAGAGATGGTTGCCGTCAAACACCCGCAGGTAGTCCAGGTTCGTCCCCTCTGCAATCCAGACCGTCTCCCGGTTCGGGTCCACCTCTTGCCGGATGGCCTGCCAGGTCTCCACGGAGTACCGCTGTTGCCGCCAGAAGAAGATGACGGGGCGCCCGCCCACCCGCAGGTAGGCGGGATGGGCCGCGTGGACCGTCCGCAGGTGCCGGAGCGCGGCGACCACGTCGCCGGTAGAGTGGATGAAGGGGCTGGTCAGTTCCAGGTCCACGGCGGCATAGAGACCGTGCCGGGCCGCGATGTCCAGCAACAGGGCGAAATTGGTCTCCGTCTGGTTGCTGGCGGTCCGGGGGCCGTACCAGGACTGGACGAGGGCATCAATCCCGGCCTGGCGGGCCCAGAGGACGTGGCGCTCTATGGCGGCCGGGTCGGCGGAGATATATGGCTGGACCGGGTAGTCGGAGAGGGGCCGCTCCCAGGTCGCCGAGTCGTACCAGGCATAGTAGAAGGCCAGGACCAGGCGCTCACCGGAAGCGCGGACGGTGGGAGCGCCGAGTCCGACCATCAGGCCAACCAAGAGTAAACCGTATCCGCATTTCCGCCGCATTGTGGGATGCATTCTACCATACAACGCCGGAGTTTGGAAGTCCATTTGGCCTCCGGCCTGACATGTGGTACAATCTTTTCCGTGATTCCCGATTCCCATACCCACACCTGCTTTTCATTTGACAGTCAGGCCTTGCCGGAAGAGGTCTGCCGGGCCGCCGTGGCCCGGGGGATGCCGGATGTCGCCCTTACCGACCACGTGGACCTGAACCCGCTGGACGGGGGCTACGGCTACTTTCGGCCCGATGAGCACTGGAGGGGCCTTCAGGACTGTCGGGCCCGGCTGAACGGCCGCGTGCGCGTCCACATCGGGCTGGAGTGCGGCGAGCCTCACCTCTTCCGCCAGGAACTGAGCGCAATCACGGCGGCCCACGAGTACGACGTGATCCTGGGCTCCATCCACTGGGTGGGGAACCGTCCCCTGGAGACTGCCGCCTTCTTTGACGGCCTGGACTTCCATGAAGGTATCGCCCTTTATCTGGACGAACTGGCCCGCCTGGCCGAAGAGGGCGACTACGACGTCCTGGCCCATCCGGACATCATCCGGCGGGCGGTTTTCCACCGATACGGCTGGGCGGAACTGGATTGGACGCCCCATGAGGCCCGAATGCGGCAGGTCCTGCGGACGGTGGCCGAACGGGGAAAGGCGCTGGAGGTGAACACTTCCTACCGGCGGCGCGGAATGGGGCCGCCCGGCCCCTCCGTCCAGGTCCTGCGCTGGTTTCGGGAGGAGGGGGGGCGACTGGTCACCCTGGGTTCCGATGCCCACCGCCCGGAGGATGTGGGCGCGGACTTTGGGGAGGCCCTGGAGTTGGTCCGGGCCGCCGGGTTTGAAAGTGTGGCGGTTTTTCGCGGGCGGAAACCGTACCGGATTCCAATGTAAGACGACATACAGAGGGGCACAGATTTCAGAAGGTACAGATGTCTCAGGTCTCTGCGCGACGGATAGAATTGGACCTGACCCTTGATCCAATTCTCTCCATTGTCCGCCAACTGGGGCCCCAGGAACAGGAGGCGGTGCGACAGATTCTTGAGCCGCGTCTATGGAGCCAACGACTGGATGCCCTATTGGCTCGCGTTTGGGAACGAGTGGCAATCCACCCCATCAGCGAAGAAGAAATTGAAGATGAGGTAGAATTCGTCAGAGCCGCGCGCTATGATCAGGGCGGTCATTGATACCAACCTGTTTGTCCGTGGCCTGCTCAAAGGCCCTGCCACTTTACCGCTTATCCAGGCGTGGAGAGAGCAGCGTTTCCGGCTTGTCACCTCGGAGGAACTGCTCACCGAGTTGTTTGAGGTTTTAGCCCGACCGAAGTTCAGCTGTTACTTCACCAGGGAAGACGTACGAGAACTGGGCGATTTGATTTACGAACAGGCAGAGATCATAGAGCCAGATGTCCATATCAACC
>DAOTWK010000301.1:0-15037 GCA_034435815.1 Anaerolineae bacterium
GTCACGCTGGGCACGGCGCTGGCCTGGGCCCGGACAGGAGCCTTCAACTTTTGGTACTTCCTGCTCACTCTCATCGGGGCGATAGCCCTCAATGCGGGCACCAACATGACCAACGACTACTTTGACCACAAATGGGGCTCCGATGAGGTCAACACCGAATTCGCCAATCCCTTTACCGGTGGCAGCCGCCTCATCCAGATGGGGCTGGTCAAACCCGAGGAGATGCTCCGGCAGGGGATTGGCTTCTTTGTACTGGGAAGTGTAATCGGCCTGTTCCTGGCCTTCACCCGCAGTTGGGCCATCCTCTGGATAGGGGTCATCGGCATCTTCTGCGGCTACTTCTACACCGCGCCGCCCATCCGTCTGGCGCGCACGGGCCTGGGGGAACTGGCGGTGGGGCTGTGCTTTGGCCCGCTGATGGTCCTGGGCGCCTACGTTGTCCAGACCCGACAACTGGCCTGGGAGCCGGTGATTGCGGCCATCCCCGTCGGCCTGCTGATTGCGCTGGTTCTCTGGATCAACGAATTCCAGGACATGCGAGCCGATGCGGCAGTGGGAAAGAACCATCTGGTGGTGCGGATGGGGCGTCGCCGGGCGGCGATAGCCTACGGGGTGATGCTGGCTCTCACCTATATCTCTATCCTGGGCGGCATCCTGCTGGATAGCGTCACCCCCTTCGCGCTGCTCGGCCTGCTGACGATTCCGCTGTCCTTACAGGCTTACCGCATCGCCCGGGTCCACTATGACCACCCGCGCGAATTGACCCCGGCCAACGCGCTGACCATTCGCATCCATCTGATGACCGGGTTGCTGCTGGGGCTGGGTTATCTGCTCCAGGGGATATTCGGATGACCTTCGCTTCACCGGAAGAGAAACGGGCGTACACCCATAATCTTTTCGCCCGCATTGCCCCGCGCTACGAATTCATCAACAAGGTGATGTCCCTGGGACAGGTGGAGTCTTGGCGATGGGCGGCCGCCGAAGAGGCGCGCGTCCCGCCGGGTGGCTGGGTGCTGGACGTGGCGACAGGAGAAGGGGGACTGGCCCGGGCCCTTCTCCGGCGATGGCCCGGGGCGAATGTAGTGGGGGTGGACTTCAGTCGGGAGATGCTCACGATGGGCCGCGCCCATTCGGCTGGATGGCCCATCCGGTGGACCGAAGGGGACGCCCTGCGCCTCCCCTTCCCCGACAATTTCTTTGACGCGGCGGTCAACGCCTTCATGCTCCGCAACGTCACCGACGTCCGGGCCACTCTGGCCGAGCAGGTCCGGGTGGTTCGGCCTGGCGGGCGGGTAGTCTGCCTGGAGATGACCTGGCCCCGCCACTTGCTCTTCCGGCCCCTTTTCCACATCTACTTCGGGGGCATCGTGCCGGTGCTGGGCTGGCTCCTCACCGGTCACCTGGACGCCTACCGCTACTTACCCCGCTCAGTGCAGGCGTTTCTGCCGCCGGAGGGCCTGGCAGCAACGATGGAGGCCGTCGGGCTCCACCCGGTGCGCTACCGGTTGCTGATGATGGGAACGGTAACCTTGCATGTGGGGGTCAAGGAGTGCGTTTGAAACAGGACGTGCCAGGCACTTTCCGAAGTGCCTAGCACGCTGGAACTGGCCCGCTGGAAACCGGCTACGGCCTTCCGTAGAGGGCTGCGTAGACGGCGTAGTGCTCCCGAATTCGCTGCAGGTAGAGCCGCGTCTCCCCCAGGGTGATTTGCTCCAGAAACATATCCGCATCCTCTCCCGCCGCGTCCAGCCAGCGCTGCGCGTTGGTGGGGCCTCCGTTGTAGGCCGCCAGCGCCGCATCCAGCCGTCCGAAGCGGTCCCGCTGGCGCGCCAGGTACCAGACCCCAAAACGGACGCTGATATAGGGGCGATAGAGGTCGGCGGTGCGGTAGTTCGGCGGCCAGCCCAACTGCCCGGCGATGTACTCGCCGGTGGAGGGGATAACCTGCATCAGGCCGTGCGCGGCCGCCGATGAGGTCGCGATGGCCTCAAAGAGGCTCTCCTGGCGGACCAGCGCAAACAGCAGGAGCGGCGAAATCCCCTCCCGTTCGGCCTCGGCCACAACAAGGTCTTCGTAGTATGTCGGGTAGGCCAGGCGGGCCAGGAAGGGCGGCGCGTCCAGCAGGGAGGCGCCGGTCAGCCGGAGGACTGTCGCCGCGGCCAGGATGGAGGAGCGATAGAGGCCGATATCGCGGAAGAGGAGGGCCAGCCGATACTGGGTCAGGGCATCCCCGGCAGTGGCCTGCCGGAGTGCCTCCAGTTCCCCCTTCGCCTCCTCGGGCCGGCCCAGTCGCCAGAGTTCCAGCCCGCGCGCCAGGCGCGGATCGCTCAGGAGCGCGGCGTCCGGCTCGCCCAGGCGGTCCGGGGAGATGCCCAGGCGCGCGGCCAGCCAGGCCTCCGCCTCCACCCGCATCTGGAGCGTCTCCGGAGCCGGGGCGTAGCGGACCGGTGGGAAGGGTGGGGCGTTCGGGTCAGCCAGGAGGTCCGCCGCGCGCAGGCCATAGTAGCCCGTCGGGCTGGCCTGGACGGCCTGGCTGAGGGCGTCTGTGGCCGAGACGGTCTGCCCGGCAGCCAGGTACGCCTTGCCCAGCCAGAGGAATCCGGCGGCCCGGTAGAGGGACTGAGGGTATCCGTCCACCAGCGCGCGCCAGTTGGCGATAGCGGCCTCCGCCGCGCCCTGGCGGTAGCGCTGGAGGCCCCCCCGCAGGAGCGCAGGCGGGGCATAGTCCGAGGCCGGGAAGGTCCGGTAGAGAGATTCGTAGAGGTCGGCGGCCTCGTCCGTCCGCCCGGCACGCTCCAGGAGTCTGGCAGCAGCCCAGAGGGCCTCCGATGCGCGGGGGTGGGAGGGCGCGGTCGCCGCGAAGGTCCGGTAGGTCTGAACCGCACCGTCCACATCCTCCTGCGCGGCCAGCGCCTGCGCCCATCCCATCCAGCCGTCCCCCCAGAATCTGTTCTCGGGATGGGTCTCTACCAGGACGCGGAACTGGGTAGCGGCCAGTCCGGGGCTACCGGCGGCCAGATGGGCTAACCCAGCGTAGTAGTGGGCGTCGCCGGAGTGGGTCTGGGGGTAGGCGTTGATGTAGCGGTAGAGGGCCTCCACGGCAGGCCCGTAGGCGCCGCCGAAGTAGTCCACGATGCCGCGTGTCAAGTCGTCTACCGGCACCCCAGCGTTCACCAAGACGATGAGAGACTGGTAGGCCCAGGGGCTGGTGGGGTAGTTCTGGACGACGTCCAGAAAGCGGTCGTAGGCTTCGCTGGACCGGCCCAGCAGGAGGAGGGTCTGGCCGGCCTGGTGCTGGATGCGGGCGCGGTATTCTGGGATGCGGGCGCGGGCCAGGATGAGGTCGTATTGGGCCAGCGCTCCCTCGGAATCTCCCTGGGCGGCCCGCGCCAGGGCTAGTTTCTCCCGCATGCCGACTTCAAAGGAGAGGTCGGGAGCGGCGTCTATAGCAGACTGGTAGGCATCGGCGGCGGCGGGATAATCCGCCCCGGCGTAGAGCGCATCCCCCAGCCATTCGTAGACATAGGGGGCGATGGCAGTACCCTCGTCCAGGTAGGCCCGGTACTGCTCGGCCGCGCCCCGTGGGTTGCCCTGGCCCAGGAGCGCCTGAGCCAGCAGGAAGCGGGCGTCGTGGGCCTCCGGAGCGGTGGGGAAGCGATTGAGGAGTTCTTGGAGGACGGTGGCCGCCCGGGGATAGTCCTCATCCAGCAGGAGGGCTTTGCCCAGGGCCAGCAGGGCCCGGGGGGCCTCTGTGCCGTTAGGGTCGGCGAAGTAGGCGGCCTGGAGGGCCGGGAGGGCCGATTCCGTATCGCCGACGGCCAGCGCTTCCTCCCCCTGGCGCAGGAGGACATCCGGGGACGGGGTTGGCGTGGGAATCGGGGTTGGAGTCGGTGTCGGAGTGGGCGTGGGCGTCGGGGTCGGAGTGGCCGTGGCGGTGAGGGAGGGGGTGGGCGTAGGCGGGATCAGCGGCAGGCCTTCCAGACGGCAGGCCATGGTGAGCAGGAAGAGTAGAAGGGCCCCTGCCAGGTAACGGGTGAACCTGCTCTGGAATGTCAACCACAAAGACACGAAAACACGAAGGTGATGAATTTTCATCGGGGGTATTGTACCTCAAAAAGAAAGGGGGAGCAACCACAGTTGCAATCCCCCCAGGTTATGCTATAACTACGTCGTGCCTTCCGGGCAGGGAGAGGAGAAAGGGAGTTGTGCGGCGGCTGGGGAGCCGTCGCCGTAAAACCGCATACTTTCGGTATGTGAAGGAGCACGATGAAGCGAATACTTTCCGGGAATGAGGCCATTGCTCTGGGGGCCTGGGAGGCTGGGGTCCGGTACGCCGCCGCCTACCCGGGCACTCCGTCTACCGAAATTCTGGAGAACCTGGCCCAGTATCCGGGCGTGGTGGCGGAGTGGGCCAGCAACGAGAAGGTCGCGCTGGATGCCGCCATCGGCGCCGCCTTCGGCGGCGCCCGCGCGCTGGCGGCGATGAAGCACGTCGGTGTCAACGTCGCTGCCGATAGCCTGATGTCCGCTTCCTATACCGGCGTCAAGGCCGGGCTGGTGCTGGTCTCCGCCGACGACCCGGGCTGTTTCTCCTCCCAGAACGAGCAGGATAACCGCCAATACGCCCGCTTCGGCAAGTTCCCCTGCCTGGAGCCCTCCGATAGCGAGGAGGCCCGGCAGTTCACCCGCCTGGCTTTTGACCTGAGCGAGGAGTTCTCTACCCCCGTCCTTCTGCGCTCCACCACCCGCCTCTCCCATTCCAAGTCGCCGGTAGAGGTGACGATGCCGGAAGGGCCCCGGAATCTGGAGCCACTGCCGCCCTTTGAGCGGCGCCCGGAGCGGTACGTCATCGTCCCGGCCCATGCCCGCCGCCTGCATCCCTGGGTGGAGGAGCGGCTGCAGAAGATTGCCGCCTGGGCCGAGACCGCGCCCGTCAACCGCATCGAGTGGGGGGACCGCTCCCTGGGCATCATCACCTGCGGGATGGCCTATCAGTACGCCCGGGAACTCTTCCCGAACGCGTCCATTCTGAAGCTGGGACTGGTCTATCCGCTCCCGCGCCAGGCCATCCGGGACTTCGCTGCGCAGGTGGAACGGTTGGTCATCATAGAGGAACTGGACCCCTTCATAGAGGAGCAGGTGCGGGCCATGGGGATTCCGGTGGCTGCCGGGAAAGACTTCTTCCCGCTGACCGGCGAACTGACGCTGGCGCGGGTGCGGGAGGCGGCGTTACGGGCCGGGCTTCCGGTAGGCCCGATGCCAGAGCGGGTGGAGCCGCTGACAACGCCCCTCGTCCCGCCGCGCCCGCCGGCGATGTGCCCTGGATGCCCGCACCGGGCTTTCTTCTATAATCTGCGCCGCTGGCGGCGGCAGGCCGTCTTCCCCGGCGACATCGGCTGCTACTCTATGGGCTTCCAGCCGCCCTTTGACGCCATGGACAGCATTATTTCTATGGGCGCCAGCATCGGCATGGCGCACGGGTTGAAGAAGGCGGGGGCCCAGGAGAAAGTCATTGCCATCATCGGCGATTCCACCTTTTTCCACGCCGGCCTCTCCCCGCTGGCGAACGCCGTCTACAACGGGAGCAACATCGTGGTGGCGGTTCTGGATAACCGCATCACGGCGATGACCGGCGGGCAGCAGCATCCAGGGACAGGTATCACCCTCCAGGGGAGCCAGACCCGCGCCATTGAGATTGCGCCAGTGGCCCGCGCGCTGGGTGTGGAGCACATCTGGGAGGTGGACGCCTGGGACGTCCGGCGCATCAACGACGTTCTGAAAGAGGCGATGGCGGTGGAGGAAGGGCCCGCTGTGGTCATCGTCAAGGGGGCTTGCGTGTTTACCCCTTACTTCCAGCGGCGGCCCGTCGTCGCCGTGGACCCCGAGACATGCAATGGTTGTGGCACCTGTTTCCGGGTGGGCTGTCCGGCTATCCTGAAGAGCGAGACGATAGACCCTCGCACTAATCAACCGAAAGCGACCATAGACGTGCTGCTCTGCACGGGCTGTACCGTCTGCCTGCAGGTCTGCCCGCAGCGGGCGATTTATGAGACAGGGGGAATGGCAACGTAGAGGCAGGGGCAAGCCCCGCCCCTACAATAGTCGGGTCCGTGTAGGTCCGACCCTTGCGGTTGCCTCCTTGGGGTTTTTTCGCTGACCTCCTCCAGAGGAACGCAAAGACCCTCCCACAGGGTGGAAACCTGTGGGAGGGTCTTTTTCGCACCTTCCCGGTCTTCCGCGCTACCGTTTGGTGTACTGCGGGGCCTTTCGGGCGCGCTTGAGGCCGGGCTTCTTGCGCTCCTTGACCCGCGCGTCGCAGGTCAGCAGCCCCTTCTGGCGCAGAAGCGACCGCAGTTGGGGGTCCACCTGGAGCAGGGCCCGCGCCAGGCCCAGCCGTACCGCTCCGGCCTGACCGCTGAGCCCGCCCCCCTTCACCTGCACAGAGACGTTGAAGCGCCCGTCCATCCCGGCGACCTTCAGCGGCTCCATCAAACGCATCACGTCCATCTCGCGGACGAAGTACTCCTGAAGCGGCCGGTCGTTTACGATGAATTTCCCATCGCCCCCGGGGTAGAGCCGTACCCGCGCGGTGGCCTCCTTGCGACGTCCCACACCCTCATAATACTGTTGCTGTTCTGCCATCGGTTCTCTCCTCGTCCCCCTACAACTCCAGCGATTTCGGGTTCTGGGCCTGATGAGGATGGTCCGGCCCGGCGTACACCTTCAGTTTCTTGAACATTCGCCGACCCAGGGCGTTCTTGGGAAGCATGCCCCAGACGGCGTACTCAATGACGCGCGTCGGGTGACGGGCCAGCATATCCCGCAGGCTGACCTGCTTGAACCCGCCCGGGTAGCCAGAATGGCGGTAGTAGAACTTCTGGGTCAGTTTGCGGCCCGTAACCCGAACCTTCTCGGCGTTGACCACGATGACGTAATCTCCCACATCTATCATCGGGGAGTAAATGGGCTTGTGTTTGCCGCGCAGAATGCGGGCCACTTCCGTTGCCAGACGCCCCAGCGTCTTCCCGCTGGCGTCCACAACGAACCACTCCCGCTCCACTTCATCGGGTTTGGTGACGTACGTCTTCACACTCATCACTCCTTGCTTCTGCGATTCTATGATTCCTCTGAGTACCGGACTGCCATAAGGCAGAGACCGTGCGGGGGGACCGCCGGCCCGGCCCGGCGGCGGTCGCCGGAGACCAGGATTTCGCGGACCGCCTCTACCGGAAGCCGCCCCAGGCCGACCCGAATCATCGTGCCGACCAGGGTGCGGACCATCCGGTAGAGGAACGCGTTGGCCTCTATGTCAAAGTACAGCCAGGGCAGGTCGGCGTGCCACTCGGCCCGCAGCACCCGCCGGACGGTGTTCTCCCCCTTCGGCGGAGTGCCAAAGGCGACGAAGTCGTGCTCGCCGACCAGCAGGGCCGCTGCTGCCTGCATCGCCTCCACGTCCAATGGCCAGGCCACATGGAAACTGGTCCGGCGGGCCAGCGGCGAGCGGACCGGATGGTTGTAAACAGTGTACCGGTAGTACCGGCTGAGCGCATCGTACCGGGGGTGGAAGTCCGGCGGGACCGGCGCCACCTCCCGTACCGCCACATCGGGCGGAAGCACCGCGTTCAGCGCTCGCAAAAGGGATCTCAGCGGATGCCTCCACTCCGTATCAAAGGCAATGACCTGTCCTTCTGCGTGAACTCCCGTATCGGTGCGGCCGGCCGCCAGGATGGTGACCGGCTCTCCCGTCACCTGCTCCAGCGCCCTCTCCAGGACCTCCTGGACGGTGGGCCCGTTCGTTTGCCGCTGGAAGCCCTGGTAGTTGGTGCCGTCATAGGCCACGACCGCCCGAACGCGCATACGGATTACTGATTCGCAATCGCTAATTAGACCAGTTCCAGTACAACCATCGGGGCCGCGTCGCCCTTGCGGGGGCCCAGTTTGACGATGCGGGTGTATCCGCCTGGCCGGTTCTGGTAACGCGGAGCAATTTCCTCAAAGAGTTTCTTGACCAGGTCCACTCGCTCCCCCTCAGGGGTGACCACCCAGCGATTCAGGCGGGCCGCCGCCAGACGGCGGGCATGGACGCCATAGGCCGGGTCATTCGCTGCCAGCCCCCGCTTGGCCAGGGTGATGAGTTTCTCCGCATGCCCGCGAATGGCCTCCGCCTTCGCTTCCGTCGTCTCTATCCGCTCGTGGTAAATTAACGCAGAAACCAGATTCCGAAACAGGGCCCGGCGATGGCCACTGGAACGATTCAGTTTCTTTCCCGCAACCCGATGTCGCATCCTGTTCCTCCAAATTGGCCACAAATTACACGGATTGCATAAACCAATTCGTGCCTATTTGTGACACGCGTGTTCACTCTTCCAGAAGTCCAGAGAATTCTTCCTCCTCGGCCTTTTCCGGTGGCCGAGGCAGATAGGCCAGGTACCCGGCTGCGCCCAGTTTTTCCATCAACTCCGCCATAGATTTATCGCCGAAGTTGCGGATGGTCCGGACCGCCTCATCGCCCCGGCTGAGCACTTCCAAGACCTCTCCGACCCGCGATATGCCGGCCCGCTTCAGGGCATTATAGACACGCGCGGTCAGCCCCAGAGTTTCTATCGGGACCTCGTAGACTCGGGGCGGGATTCCTCGCTCTTCC
Organism: Anaerolineae bacterium; assembly: GCA_034435815.1. Lineage (GTDB taxonomy): Bacteria > Chloroflexota > Anaerolineae > B4-G1 > DUEL01 > SpSt-77. Next base: position 8,645 of record DAOTWK010000301.1, read on the forward strand.
TCCCCCACCAACTCCGGCTCCTCCGTAATCCCGGCGATGAGGCGGAAGTGCTTGACCAGAATCCCGGCTGCTTCTTTAAGTGCTTCCAGTGGGCCGATGCGACCGTCGGTCCAGATTTCCATATTCAGCCGGTCGTAGTTGGTCCGCTGGGCAACCCGGGCCCGCTCCACATTGAACGCGACCCGCCGAACGGGGCTGAACAGGGCATCCACTGGAAGTTCGCCGATGGATCGGCGTTCCCGCTCCTCAGCGGGAGAGTAACCCCGTCCCCGTTCCACAGTGAACTCCATCTCCACCACAGCCTCGGAGGAGTCAGTGGTGAAGAGATAGAGGTCCGGGTTGAGAATCTCTATCTCTGGCGGTGCCTGGATGTCCCCGGCGGTCACCACGCCGTCCCCCCGGACGGAGAGAGCCATCCGCATCGGGCCATCGCCGTCCATCTTCAGGCGCAGTTGCTTCACCTGAAGGAGGATTTGCATCACGTCCTCCCGCACATGAGGGATGGTCGCGAACTCGTGCGGGACGTCGTAGATGCGGACAGAGGTGACGGCCGCCCCGGGAAGGGAGGAGAGCAGGACCCGCCGCAGGGCATTCCCCAGCGTGATCCCGTAGCCACTCTCCAGCGGGCCGATGACGAACCGGCCGTACTGCTGAGTCAGCACCTCTTTTTCAATTTTCGGCAAAACCGGTGCGGCAAACCTGGGTTCCCTCTGTGCAGTCATTCTCACCTACCGAGAGTAGTACTCCACGACCAGTTGCTCATTAATCGGAATGTCCACGTGCTCCCGCCTGGGCATTCCCAGGACCCGAGCGGAAAGGTCCGCCGCGTCCAGGGAGAGCCAATCGGGAACCCTCATCTCGTCCAGCATCTCCGCGCGCTCTTCAAAGTACGGCCGCCGGCGGCTTCCTTCCCGCACTGCCACCCGGTCGCCCGGCCGGACCAGGTAGGACGGAATGGTGACCCGTCGGCCGTTGACGGTGAAGTGTCCATGCTGAACCAGTTGGCGGGCCTGGGCGCGCGAGTCGGCAAAGCCCAGCCGGTAGACCACGTTATCCAGACGGCGCTCCAGCAGGATAAGCAAGTTTTCACCGGTCAGGCCGGGCGTCCGCAGCGCCTCCCGGAAGTAACGGCGGAACTGCCGCTCCATAATGCCGTAGACCCGCTTGACTTTCTGTTTTTCGCGCAACTGACGGAAGTAGTCCGTGGGCTGTCCCCGCCGGAAGCGGGCGATCTGCCCGTGCTGTCCGGGCGGGTAATCCCGGCGCTCCAGGGCACACTTGGGCGATGTGCAGCGCGCGCCTTTCAAGAATAACTTTTGTCCTTCACGACGACACAACCGACAAACCGGGCCTGTATATCTGGCCATACTATTACTCCGTACTCCGTATTCCGTGTTTCGTAATGTTTACACCCGACGCTTCTTCGGTGGCCGACAACCGTTGTGCGGGATGGGCGTCACATCAGTGATGGACCGGACTTTCAGCCCCGAGGCCTGGAGGGAGCGGATGGCCGCCTCCCGCCCCGGGCCCGGCCCCTTGACCAGCACATCCACCTCGGTCACCCCGTTATCCAGGGCGTCTTTGGCCGCGCGCTGGGCGGCCTGGCGGGCCGCGAAGGGCGTACTCTTCCGGGAGCCCTTGAAGCCCACCAGCCCCGCGCTGGCCCAGTTAATGACGTTCCCTTGAGGGTCGGTGATGGTGATGATAGTGTTGTTGAAACTGGCGTGAATGTGGGCCACCCCGCGCGGAATCGCGCGGCGCACCCGCTGAGTAACTCTGCGACGTCTTTGAGCACGAGACATAGCCAACTCCGTGAACAAACGTAAAGTGAAACGTGAATTTTACTTCTTCTTGGCGCCCCGACGGCGGCCGCGACCGGGAACGGTCTTGCGCGGCCCCCGCTTGGTGCGCGCGTTCGTCCGCGTACGCTGACCGCGCACAGGCAGATTCATCCGGTGGCGCAGCCCGCGATAGCACCCGATTTCTATCAGGCGCTTGATGTTCATCTGCACCTCGCGCCGCAGGTCGCCCTCCACTTTGTACTCGCGATCAACGATCTCGCGCAGGCGGGCCACCTCGGCCTCGCTGAGGTCTTTCACCCGCTTATCCGGGTCCACGCCGGCCTTGCGCAGAATCTGATTGCTCAGGCTGCGCCCGATGCCGTAGATATAGGTCAGACCGATTTCCACCCGTTTGTCTCTGGGCAGGTCTACACCGGCGATACGAGCCATACGTCCTCCGAATAGAATGCGTGAAACATGAAACGTGAAATTAGCCCTGTCGCTGTTTGTGCTTCGGGTTCTCGCAGATGACCCGAATCACGCCCTTGCGACGGATGATTTTGCACTTAGGACAGCGCCGTTTGACCGACGGTGAAACTTTCACTTTATCCTCCTGCTCTGATTCTGATGCGGTCTTCCTCAGTCAGCAAGATCCGCTTTTCGGTGCAGCAAATATCGGCGATGACGGCATCCAACACTCCGCTAATTCCCTCTTCCCATACAGTCCTGGCATCATACTTTGCTTGCTGCAGATACTCCGTCACCTCAATGGGCAGGTTTTCGTCAACCTTAAAGCAAAGAGACGGGTCCATGCCTACGCTGGCAAAGGTACCAATCGTTCACTGACAACCTCTGCGGCATACGCTATCGCCGCCTGAAGGGCTTCCCGGCTCAGGCCCGGATAACTCCGCAGAATCTCCTCCACGCTTAGCCCCGCCGCCAGATTGTCCAACACCACCGAAACCGGGATGCGCGTTCCCTTAATGCACGAATGCACGCCTTGCCGTGGCAACCCTCGGGTCGGTTGTGATATACTCTCGCCAGTCCATTTCTCACGCTCCGCTAACAATACCGATGTGCCACGGAGTCAGAATCTCCGCCTCTCCGTCCCGGATCAAGACGGTGTGCTCAAAGTAGGCCGTCAGTTTGCCGTCCACAGAGACGACCGTCCAGTGGTCAGGCAGGGTGCGTACCTGGTAATCACCGGCCAGAACCATGGTCTCTATGGCGACGGTCATTCCCGACCGCAAGAGCGGCCCCCGTCCCGGCTCCCCGTGATTGGGAATCTGGGGCGGCTCGTGCATCTGCCGCCCGATGCCGTGCCCGGTGTACTCCCGCACCACGTTGTAGCCCCTGGACTCCACAAAGGTCTGGATGGCGGCAGAAATATCGCCGACGCGGTTCCCGGCATGGGCCTGGGCAATACCGGCGTAGAGCGCGCCCTCCGTCACCTCCAAAAGCCGCCGGGCCTCCGGGCTCACCTCCCCCACCGGCAAGGTGATGCCCGCGTCGCCGTGATAACCGTCGTAGATGGCCCCGACGTCTATGCTGATAATGTCCCCTTCTTTCAGCACCCGGGGGCCAGGAATCCCGTGGACCAGTTCCTCGTTGACAGAGGCACAGATCGCAGCCGGGAAAGGATGCGGGCTACCCGGCGGATAGCCTTTAAAAGATGGGATGCCCCCCCGGCGTCGGATCAGTTCCTCCGCCTTCTCGTTCAACTCCGCGGTGGTGACGCCGGGCCTCACCCACTCCCGCATCCGTTCCAGGACCTCGGCGACGATTCGCCCAGCCCTGCGCATTTTTTCAATCTCGCCCGCCGACTTCAGTTGAATCAAGGGTGGATGGTAAATTGGTAGACGGGTAATTGGTACTCAGTTCGTTGCGCTCTCGGCGCTCTCCACGGTAGGGGAGCCACAGGCGCTCTCCACAGCCACCCGCAAGTCGGCCTGGACGTCTTCTATAGACTGCTCGCCGTCTATTTCCACCAGCAGGCCGGCCCGGCGGTAGTAGTCCACCAGTGGCGCCGTCTGCTCCTGATAGACTTTCAGACGGCGGCGATGGGCTTCCTCCGTCTCGTCGGGGCGCTGGTAGAGTTCGCCTCCGCAGGCATCACATATCCCCGCCTGTTTAGGTGGATTGAACAGAGTATGATAAACGGCCCCACAACTCCGGCAGGTCCAGCGGCCTGCCAGACGGGCCAGCGCGACCTCTTCCCGCACCCGGATGAACGCAACCATATCCAGCGCGGTCCCGTTCCCCCGCAGGAGACGCTCCAGCGCCTCCGCCTGCGCGACGGTGCGCGGGAAGCCGTCCAGGATGAAGCCGCCAGTGCAATCCGGGCGGGCAATCCGCTCGGCGACCATGCCGATGGTCACCTCATCGGGCACCAGGTCGCCGCGCTCCATGTAGGCCCGCGCCTGGCGGCCCAGTTCTGTCCCCTTATCCAGGTGTTCCCGGAACAGGTCGCCGCTGGCAACATGCGGGACACCCAGCGCCTGCGCCAGTTGCTCCGCCTGTGTTCCCTTGCCCGCTCCGGGCATGCCTAAAAGGACGATCCGACAGCCCATAGATCAGCCCCGCTCTTTCTCCAGATCGGCCAGCATCATCTCAACGGTCTGCGCCAGGGTGCCAATATGAGAAGCACACACCGATTATACAACCTCAGCATCCAACTCAAAGTAATGATGGGCCAGCATATCTCGCATCCCCATAACCTCTTTCCACTCTACCTGAGGATACCGGGGAAGCAAGGTGCCTCGGGTAATCTTATCTATCTGCTTGACACTTTCCCCGATAGCAATCAATTGCATACAAATGGCATCTAGCTTTTCCAAGCCTTCTTCAGAACCGCGAAAATCCTCTGGCGATGAGATGACCGCAAACCGCTTTGTGATCACCCGGGTTGCTTCCAGGATACGTTGCAAAATATCTCGGACCAGTTCCCGGTCATACATAAACGGCTTCCCGGTCAATCCGCTTCTTCAGCAGAGGGTTCATATGTTCCCGATACCGAACCACATCTACCGGCCGCTGCAGGAGTTCCTCCAGTTCCTGCTTGATGCCCACCAGCAGTAGCAAATCTGGTCGCTCCAGTTCCACCACCACGTCCACGTCGCTGGCATCGGTGGCTTCGCCCCGGGCCAAGGAGCCAAATATCCCGATCCGCGTAATACCCAACTCTCGCCCTCTCCGGTCGCGGAATTGGGCCAGGAGGTGGGAACCTCGTCCCGCTACATTACCTTATGAAACCTTCATAGTGCCGCATCAGCAACTGGGCCTCCAGTTGCCGCATCGTATCTACCACGACACCAACGACAATGAGCAGTCCCGCCGAGGTGATGAGCAGCACCTGGGTGTTCATCAGCAACTGGACGATGAAGGGCAGGACGGCAACACCGCCCAGAAACAGCGCCCCGAACAGGGTGATGCGCTTGTAGATGCCGTTGATGTAGTCCGCTGTCTGCTTGCCGGGACGGAGGCCCGGAATGAAACCGCCGTACTTCTGCAGGTTCTCCGGCAGGTTCTGCTGTTCTACCAAGACGAAGGTGTAAAAGTACGTGAAGCCGACGACGGCGGCGAAGTAGAGCACCGCGTAGAAGAGAGTGGTGTACCACTCCACCGTGTGCCCGCTGAAGAAGTTCATAATATCCGTCGCCACCCTCGCCACGTTTATGTCGGACGAATTGGCGAAGAACTGGGCAATGACTGCCGGCAGAGTGAGCAAGGACTGAGCGAAGATGAGCGGGATCATCCCGGCCATGTTGACCCGCAGCGGGATGTAGGTGCTGCCGCCGCCGTACATCCGCCGGCCCCGTACCCGCTTGCCATACTGCACCGGAATGCGCCGCTCCCCCTCGTGGACGTAGACGATAACGAAGACCACCAGCGCGGTGATGATCAGGAAAAAGAGAATGCCCAGGAAACCGTCGGTGGTGTAGATCCGCGCTACATTGGCCGGCGTCCGGGCCACGATGCCGCCAAAGATGATCAGTGAGAGACCGTTGCCGATGCCCTGCTCAGATATCAATTCGCCCAGCCAGATGGCGAACATGGTGCCCGCCGTCATCGCGATCAGGACCGATATGGTGGGCAGAATGAACTCCGGCTGATGGAAGCCGAAATTGGGCAGGACCGGACGCGCGGCCGCGCTGTTGAACAACTGTGCCTGACCCCAGGCCTGCAACATCCCCAGCGGAATGGTCAGGTAATACGTCCACCGGTTCAGTTTTCGCCGTCCGGCTTCCCCTTCTTCCTCCGCCAGCCGCTTCAGCGCCGGGATGACCGGGACCAGCAACTGGATAATGATGGATGCGGTGATGTACGGATAGACCCCGTTTGCCAACACCGAGTATTCCGCTACTGCGCCGCCGGAGAGCAGATCCAGAATGCTGACCAGTTGGGCCGCCCCACCGGTCAGGCTGCGCAGGGCCTCCCGGTCAATGCCCGGCACCGGCACGTGAGAGGCCGCGCGGAAGATGACCAGAATCAGCAGCGTGTAGAACAACCGCCGCCGCAGGTCGGGAAGCCTCAGGGCATCACGTACGGCCTGGATCATTGCTTACCTCGCTTATTGCGTATCGCGTATCGCGTATCGCATATCGCATATCGC
>DAOTWK010000302.1:0-3072 GCA_034435815.1 Anaerolineae bacterium
GGCTCCAGAACGACGGCTGCCTCGGGGATGACGGCGGTCTGATCCCGGTCCACAAAGGGAGCGCAGCCGGCCAGCAAGAACAGCGCCCCCCAGGCGACCAGTACGAACCGTCCCCACTTCCTACCTCTCGGAGAACAGGACAATCCCTTCCTCCGTCATCCGGTCAATCTGGCTTTCCAGCCGGCGGTACTCCTCCTCCGAATAGACGTGGGGCTCCAAGGCGGGGATGTTCATCGTTTTCTTCACGACGGCAAAAGCATCCTCCCGGCATGCCCCCCGGTAGACCACCAGCAGGTCTATGTCGCTGGCGACGGTGGAATTCCCCCGTGCCCACGAGCCGAAGAGAACCACCCGGAGGAGTGAGAGAACTTCCTTCAGGGCTTCCAGTCGCTCCGCCAGATGTCGGAGTAATCCGGCCTGGTCAAACCTGGGAAAGAAGACGCGCACAGAACTCAACAATCTCCTCCGCGTACCCGATCAGACGGGTCGCTTCTCGTTCGGTGTAGCGGGCCCGGGGAGAGCCCGGACGGGTGAGCGTTCGGGTAGCGGGTCGGGATATAGGCCTTGTCCAGTTCCAGCGCCCCATCTCTCATCGTGGACGGGACGGGATAATGTTTCCCTAACTCTTGCAGCAAATCGGCGACGGAATGTCCCCCCGCTTCGGCGCCCATCTTCTGGAACACGGCTTTCACCGCCTTCTCGGCTGCCTGCTGAGCGGAAAAGCAGGCCCAATCGTAGAACCCCCGCTCTCGGTCACTGCGGGCATACTCCAGGTCTCCTACCGCCTGATCCATCCAATCCCGACTCCGTTCCCCTGCGGTCGCTCCTATCAGCGGTCTACCGCACTGCTCAGTGGCGGATGTCGTGGGTCATTTTACTATGTCCCCTTCTCTCTGTCAACCCGCGCTTTTGCGACTTGCCATCTCCGTCCTCCGGCCTATAATAAATGGCAACGAGATTCCCCGGGGGCAGAATGACGCTGGTCTATCTGGCCATTGCGTGGCTGACGGGCATCGCGCTGGGCAAGGCCATCCATCCCCCCTGGCAGGCCCTGCTCCTCCTCGGATTGGCCGCCGTTATCGGCTGGGCCGGCTGGCGGGATCGCCCCTTCATCCGCTCCGCCTGTGCGCTTCTCCTGATCGCCGTACTGGGGGCCGGACGGATGCTTACTGCCCTCCCCCGCCTCCCCCCGAACGCCCTGGCCCACTACAACGACGTCGGCCCCGTCCTGGTGGAGGGGACCGTTGCCGCCGCACCGGACGAACGGGATACGGCTACCCGCCTGCGCCTGCGGGCCGAACGGCTCACCCTCCCGGATGGACAAACGGTCCCCGTACAGGGAACCGCCCTGGTCTATCTCCCCCGCTATCCGACCTTCTCCTACGGCGACCGGTTACGGGTGACCGGCCTTCTGGAAACCCCACCGGAGTTCGCCGACTTCTCTTACCGCGAATACCTGGCCCGTCAGGGGATCTTTTCCCTCATCCGGCGGGCCCAGGCAGTCCGGGTGGGAAAGGAGACGGTTGACCCCCTCCGGGCGCTCCTCTTATCTTTCCGACGGCACGCTCAGGGGGTCATCGGCCGCATTCTCCACGAACCCGCCGCCTCCCTCCTGACCGGCATCCTCCTGGGCGTGGAAGGGGGCATCCCGAAGGACGTCAGCGCTGCCTTCGCTGCGACCGGCACCGCTCACATCATCGCCATCAGCGGCTTCAATATCGCCATTATCAGCGGCATTTTCTTTCGGCTCTTTCGTCGCTGGCTGGGGCCCCGACGAGCCATCTGGCCTTCCATTGCCGGCATTGTCTTTTATACCCTTCTGGTCGGGGCATCGGCGTCGGTGGTTCGGGCCGCCATAATGGGCATCATTTACCTGTTGGGACGACACCTGCGCCGTCCCACCTACGTCCCCGCCTCCCTGGCCGCGGCGGCGGTGGGGATGACTCTCGTCAACCCCCTCGCCCTCTGGGATGTGGGCTTTCAGTTGAGTTTTGCCGCTACCCTGGGCCTGGTGCTCTATGTGGACCGGCTGGAGCATGGGGCGGTCCGTCTGCTGGCCCGCGCCGTCTCCGAAGAGCGCGCCCGGCAGGCCATGGGCTTGCTCTCCGACGCTCTGCTGGTCACCCTGGCCGCGCAGATCGCTACCCTACCCCTGACCCTCTACTACTTCCGCCGCCTTTCCCTTGTCTCCCTCTTGACCAACTTCTTGATCCTTCCGGCGCAGCCGGGGGTTATGGTCTGGGGCGGACTGGCGACCCTGGCAGGGATGCTCTGGCTCCCCCTGGGACAGTGCCTGGGTTGGGTAGCGTGGCTCTTTCTGACTTACACCATAGAAGTCGTCCGGTGGGCGGCGGGCATCCCCTACGCCTGGGTGGATGTGGGTCGGATGACGGCGATGGAGACGTGGGCCCTCTACGGCCTGATCGGTATCCTCACCGCCGCTTCGGACCCGCAGATTCGGGCCCGAGCGCGCGCCCTCTGGGCCGGTCTGACGGGGCGCCTGAGCGACCGTCTCCTGCTGAGCGCGGCGGCGCTCCTTCTCCTGCTGGCGGTGATCGCCCGCTTCTCCCTCCCCGACGGTCGGTTGCACGTGGTCTTTCTGGACGTGACGGGCGGGGATGCAGTCTTCATCCGCACCCCCTCGGGGCGACAGGTGCTGGTCGGTGGGGCCCCCGGCACGACGGCGCTCCTCTCCGCCCTGGGCCGTCGGATGCCCTTTTGGGACCACGACCTGGACGTTGTCGTCCTCACCCGGCCCGCCGAGGACGTCCTGCCGGGCCTGATCGCAGTTCTGGAGCGGTATCCGGTCCACCACCTGATCGCCCAGGACCAGGGCTGTGCCGGTGCTCTCTGCGACCGCTGGCGGGAGGTGGCCTCCCGCGCCGCGCAAGCGGTCTGGCGGGGGGAACGGGGCCTCCAACTGACCCTGGACGAGGGGCTCCTGCTTACCGTCCTTTACCCCGGCCCGTCCCCACCGGCGGGGCCCGCCGACGTAGTGGTACGGCTGGACTACGGGTCGGTCTGTTTTCTGCTGACGGGGAACCTCCAGAAAGCGGGGCAGGAGACGCTGGC
>DAOTWK010000303.1:0-3600 GCA_034435815.1 Anaerolineae bacterium
CCGTTCCTGCTGGCCTATCCGGGCATCGGCGTGCTGGCGGCCTACTGGCTGACCCCGCCCCGGATGGCGGGAGAGGGGGCGAAAGAGGGGGCTCTGGCAGGCGTGGTCGCCGGAGCGATAGATGCCGTCGTAACTTTTATCACGGCGCTAATTACAGGTCCTGCCGGATTCCAGCAGACCCTCCAGCAATTGCCACCAGATGCTCTCCAAGCGCTGGAGGAGATGGGCATGAGCGGCCTTTTCTCCACGGGCGGATTTGCTGCCTTCGGTTGCATCGGTGGCATCTGTGGCATCCTCTGGGCTGTGGCGATGGGGGCGGCGGGTGGTGCCATCCTGGCGGCGATCAAACGGGATTAGCCACCACCGTACAGAGTACGCAACACGATGTACCGGCAGTTCGCCGACGGCATCGTCTTCTACCAGTTTGAGGGACTGGACGGCACCGGTCTGATCCACGCGCTTCTCACCCGCCTGGGCGGGGTGAGCCAGGGGCCCTACGCCACCCTCAACCTGGGCCACACTGTCGGCGACGACCTGAGGGCTGTCCAGGAGAACCACCGGCGGGTTTTTTCCCTGTTCGGCGTGGACCGGGGGCAGGTGGTCAGCCCCTACCAGGTCCACAGTGCCCACGTGCGGCTCGTCGGGCGGGAGCATGGTGGCACCGTCCAGAACGCCACCGACGGTCTGCTGACCACTACCCCCGGGCTGATGTTGATCTTCCGCTTCGCCGACTGTGTCCCGCTCCTGCTCTGGGACCCGGTCCATCGGGCCGTCGGACTGGTGCATGTCGGGTGGCGCGGGGCGGCGAACGGTGTCGTCCGGGCCGCCGTGGACGCGTTCGTCCGCCACGCGGGCAGCCATCCAGAGGACCTCTGGGCAGGCATCGGGCCGGCCATCGGCCCCTGCTGCTACCGGGTCGGGCCGGAGGTAGTTGCGGCGGTAGGAGCGACACATGTGTCGCCCTTACCGGTCCACCGCCGGGACGATGGCCTCTATCTGGACCTGCCCGGCGCGGTGCGGGCCGAACTGGAGGCCTGGGGTGTCCGTCAGATAGAATCTTCCGGTATCTGTACCGCCTGTCACACCGATGAGTGGTTCTCCCACCGGGCCGAAGGCGGGCGGACCGGGCGATTCGGCGCACTGGTCATGCTGGACCGATGAACCCTTTCTGGTTTGACCTCGTCGCCACCGACGGACAGGCCCGCGCCGGCCTTCTCCACACCCCCCACGGTGACGTCCCCACTCCGGTCTTTATGCCGGTGGGCACCCAGGGGACTGTCAAGGCCATCTCCCCGCGCGACCTGAAAGACCTCGGGGCCAGGATGATTCTATCCAACACCTACCATCTCTACCTGCGTCCTGGGGATGAGCGCATCGCCCGTCTGGGTGGACTGCACAAGTTTATGGCCTGGGACGGCCCGATTCTCACCGATTCGGGTGGATTCCAGGTCTTCAGCCTGGCCCCGATGCGCCGGGTGGATGCCGACGGGGTCACCTTCCGCTCCCACATAGACGGCTCCGAGCACCGCTTCACGCCGGAGAAGGTGATCGCCATCCAGGAGAACCTGGGGGCGGACGTCATCACCTGTCTGGATGAGTGCGCGCCGCCGACGGACTACGAGTATAACCTCCAGGCGCTGGAGCGGACCCACGCCTGGGCTGCGCGGTGTCGGGAGGCCCATCGGCGCGCCGACCAGGCCCTCTTCGGCATCGTTCAGGGCGGGGTCTTCCCGGACCTGCGGGAGCGGTCGGCCCGCTTCATCACCGGTCTGGGGTTTGACGGCTACGCCATCGGCGGTCTGAGCGTCGGCGAGCCCAAAGAGCAGACGTACGCGATGCTGGAGTTGCTGGACGGCCTCCTGCCCGCCGACCGTCCCCGTTATCTAATGGGAGTGGGCACGCCGCAGGACCTGGTAGAGGGCGTGGCGCGCGGGGTGGATATGTTTGACTGCGTCCTCCCGACCCGGATGGCCCGCAACGGCGGCGCGCTGACCCGTCACGGGCGCATCAATCTGCGCAATGCCTGCTATGCCGACGACTCCGGCCCCTTGCTCCCTGACTGTACCTGTTATACCTGCACTCACTTCAGCCGGGCGTATCTGCGCCACCTGATTCTGGCAAACGAGATTCTCGGTGCCTATCTGGTTACCCTTCACAATCTTCATCTGATGCTTACCATCGCCCGTGAGATTCGGGATTCCATCCTGGCGGGCCGGTTCGCGGCGTATCGGGAGGCATTCTGGTCCCCGAATGGACAGCAGTAGGACCCAAAAGGTATTACAGCGGCGGCCTCTGGCCGCCGCTGTAATACCTGCTCACCAGACCAGCACTCCTGCCCCGTTGATTCGGCCTTCCTTTAGGGCCAGAAGTGCTTCGTTGGCAGATTCCATCGGAAAGGTCTGCACGGTTGTCTGGACGGGGATTTCAGCGGCTAACTGGAGGAATTCCGCGGCGTCCTGTCGGGTGAAGTTCGCGACGCTTCGCACCGCCCGTTCCCAGTACAGGAGTCGGTCGTAATCCAGTTCCGGGATGGGGGTCATGGTGACCCCTGCGAGAGCCAGGGTCCCGCCCCGCTCCAGTACCCGCAGCGCTTCGGGGACCAACCCTCCAGCCGGGGCAAAGATAATACCTCCGTGAACCAGGGCGGGGGGATTGTCTTTGGCGCTTCCCACCCAGGCGGCGCCCAGTTCTCTTGCCAGTTGTCGGTGCCCTTCTCCCCGGGTGAAGACGTAGACCTCGCATCCCCAATACCGGGCGATTTGCAGAGTAATGTGGGCGGATGCACCGAATCCCCACATCCCCAGGCGTTCTCCGGGCCGAACTCCGCTTAGCCGGAGGGCGCGGTAGCCGATGATACCCGCGCAGAGCAGCGGTGCGGCGGCCTCATCGGAGAATGTTTTGGGGATTGGATAGGCGAAGTCCTGATGGACGACCATCGCCTCGGCGTAGCCGCCGTCGGCGTGGAGACCGGTGAAGCGAGCCTGCGGGCAGAGATTTTCCATCCCCCGCTGACAGAACTCGCAGGTGCCGCAGGTCCGGTAGAGCCAGGGCACGCCCACGCGCTGCCCAATGGTGAACCGTCGGACTCCTTCGCCGACCGCATCCACAATGCCAACTACCTGGTGACCGGGTACGACTGGAAGTTTGGGTAGCGGGAGGTCTCCCTCTACTGTGTGCAGGTCGGTATGGCAGACGCCGCAGGCGCGGACGCGCAGGCGAATCTCCTCCGCGCCGGGCTCAGGCAAGGGGAGGTCCCTCATCTCCAGCGGGGCTTCTTCTGCAGGGCGGGGTGAGTGAAGTACCATCGCCTTCATCGGTTATCCCTCCGGGTTTCTGATAAGAATTATAGCCCCGTTATGCAGAATTGCCATCCAGATACAGGGTTGGGGGGTGAGGGCGAAGCCCTCGCCCCCCAACCCTTTCCTGCGGATGGGGAGAGATTTTGCGGCGGGCGGCCATACGCCCGTCGCAAAATCCCCCAACTTCCCCCACCCCTCTCCCGTCGCCGAAGGCGAATGGGAGAGGAACGGGGGCAAAGGGGTGGGGTGAGGACCGGAAAGAACACAGAACCTCAGATCCTCTCTTGTCAATTATCCTGAA
>DAOTWK010000304.1:0-8524 GCA_034435815.1 Anaerolineae bacterium
GGCCTCTCCAAGCGGGACATCGCGCTGGTCTCGGTGAAAAATAAGCGCAACGCCGCCGACCACCCGGCCGCGCTCTTGGGCGACCCCAACATCACGGTGGAGGACGTCCTGAACTCCGAGGTGCTGGCCTGGCCCGTTCAGCGGCTGGATGTCTCCCCGGTGACCGACGGAGCAGTGGCGGTAGTGATGGCCGCCGAACACGTCGCCCGAAGGGTTACCAACAAGCCGGTCTGGGTGGAGGGAGTAGGTTGGAATCTGGATACAGCCTACTGGACCAACCGCGACCTCTCCTACCCCACCTACGTGGAGGAGGCGGCGCGGATGGCCTACAAGATGGCCGGCATCACCGAGCCGCGCAAGCAAATCCACATCGCCGAGCCCTACGACCCCTTCAACTATAAAGAACTGCACCACCTGGAAGGGTTACTGCTATTTGACAAGGGCAAGGCTCCAGAAGCGACAGCGCTGGGCATCACCCAGCGGGACGGCGACCTGCCCGTCTGCCCCAGCGGGGGGTTACTGGGTGTGGGCAATCCCATCTCCGCTGCCGCACTGATGAAAGTGGCGGAACTCTTCTGGCAACTGCGCGGTGAGGCCGGTGCCCGTCAGGTGCCTGGTCAGCCCAAGCGGGGTGTCGCCCAGGCCTGGGGCGACCTGATGCAGGTGGCAACCGTTATCGTTCTGGGGGTGTGAAATGAAAGAACACGTTTACGACTCCATCTACCTCAGCGAACAGGACTTTGAAACCGGGCGGGTGCTCTTTGAGACATGGGTGCCCGTTGCCCGCTACGCCTGGGACACGGGAATCGCTATCGGTCGCTATCTGGCGGAACTGAAGGCCGGGCGACTGGTTGGCGTGCACTGCCCCAGTTGCGGGCGGATTCTGGTGCCCCCGCGCATGTTCTGCCAGGATTGCTTCGTCCCCACCGACGGCTTCGTCCCCCTGCAGGATACCGGCACTGTCGTCACCTTCTCCATCTGCTATATCCGCTGGGACATGGTCCGGCTGGAGCATCCCCTCATCCCCGCCGTCATCGCCATAGACGGTGCGTCGCCAGGCATGGGCATCCTTCACCTGCTGGGGGAGGTGGACCCGCAGGCGGTCCGGGTCGGTATGCGGGTGCGGGCCGTCTGGAAGCCCCCCGAAGAACGGGAAGGGGCCATCACCGACATCCGCTACTTCAAGCCTCTGGAGTGAGGAGGTACCATGTCCCTTTTAGAACGAATCGCTCACCCCGACCAGGCGAAGGTCTGGTACGGCGAAATTCCCATCCAGAGCCGCTATACCGTCGGCATCGCCGGGGAACGGTTTTTCCGCGAGATTAAGGATAACGGTCGCTTCTGGGGCACCCGCTGCCCCCACTGCGACCTGGTCTACGTCCCTCCCCGCCTCTACTGTGAGCGGTGCTTCGCCCATCTGGAGGACTGGGTGGAGGTACCGACCACCGGTCGGGTGCACACCTTCACCGTCGTCCATCTGGACCTGGACGGCAACCCCCTGCCGAAGCCCCGCATCGTCGCCTTCATCCAGATAGACAACACCGACGGCGGACTGGTTCACGACCTGGGAGAGGTGGACCCGGAGGACGTCTGCATCGGGATGTGCGTGGAAGCGGTCTTTAAAGACCCGACGGAGCGAAGGGGCAGCATCACCGACATCCGCTACTTCCGACCGGTCGGGTAGGCCCCTGCTCTTCGGAGAGGGGATTTTGCGGCGGAATCCGCCGCAAAATCCCCCCATTTTACTGTGCTCGCCCATTGACTACACGAAGTCCGCTTGCGCAAAAGGAGGCATGTATGAAAGCACCGGTTCTCGCCAGCAATTTCTGGACGACGGTCCTCTGGCTGGTCATCATCATCCTGCTCATCCTGCTCGTCCTCTACCTGGTCTGGCTCCTCACCCGGAAACGAGAAAAGGCGGAAAGAGCCGGTCGCGCCGAGGCCGCTCCCCCGCCGGCGGTCCCCTACGCCCCCACCGTGGAGGCTGTCCCGCCTGCTGCTCCTGCGGCTGAAGTCGCTGCTCCCGCGCCCGAGGTCCCCCGCGTTCTGGTCGCCGAGGCCGCCCAGCCTGCCCCTCCCGCAGTGGAAGAGGCCGCTCCGGCCGCCGTCTCCGCCGATGACCTGACCCGTATAGAAGGCATCGGGCCCAAAGTCGCCAGGGTCCTGGCCTCCATCGGTATCACCACCTTCAAAGCCCTGGCCGAGGCCGACTACAGTGCGGTCAAGCAGGCCCTGGTGAACGCTGGTTGGCCGTATATGGATCCGGCGGGCTGGATAGAGCAGGCAAAACTGGCCGCCGAGGGCCGCTGGGAGGAACTGGCCTTTCTCCAGGACCGACTGAAGGGCGGCCGTCGGCGGTGACTATCCCGATTCATTAAAAGCGCCGCCCGGTCACCAACGCCATAGACGCCCATATCCGGCTCACCGCCAGGTCCCTGGTCACCGCCTCCCCGGTCCTGGCAGAGCGGGTCCGCTCCGGCGCCCTCTATATCGTCGGCGCGCGGTACGACCTGGAGAGCGGGGATGTGATCTGGCTGGATTCCGGCGTCTGCGCCGACTGAAGGCAGACGCCGCTCCGCTGTTCGTGGTAAGGCACAAAACATTGGAGTGCCACGCGCCACGCTGCGCTTCGTGGCGGACTACAAACTCTGTCCCTTGCGACCTGCGACCCGAACAGGAGGTCCGTATGCCCACTCTCCTTCTTCAACACGCCGACATTCTGGTCACTATGGACGACGACGGGCAGGAAATCCCCGACGGTGGGCTCTTTGTCCGCGATGGCGTCATCCAGCAGGTCGGGCCAACGGCGGAACTCCCCCCCACCGCCGACCACGTCATCAACGCCCGGGGCATGGTCGTCCTGCCCGGCCTGGTCAACACCCACCACCATCTCTACCAGACCCTCACCCGGGCCGTCCCGGCCGCGCAGGACGCCACCCTCTTTGAGTGGCTCAAGACCCTCTACCCCATCTGGGCCCGGTTGACGCCGGAGGCGGTCTACGTGAGCGCGCTGGTCGGGCTGGCGGAACTGATGCTCTCCGGCTGCACCACCACCTCCGACCACCTCTACATCTACCCCAACGGCTGCCGGATTGACGATGAAATCCGGGCCGCGCAGGAGATCGGTATCCGCTTCCACGCCAGCCGGGGCGCGATGAGCCTGGGCGAGAGCAAGGGCGGCCTCCCGCCAGACCGGGTCGTGGAGGACGAGGACTTCATCCTGAAGGACATGCAGCGGGCCGTGGAGACGTACCATGACCCGAACCGGTATGGAATGCTCCGCATCGTCCTGGCCCCCTGCTCTCCCTTCTCTGTGACCCCGGATTTGATGCGGGAATCGGCGGCGCTGGCTCGCGCCTATGGTGTCCATCTTCACACCCACCTGGCGGAGACGCTGGATGAGGAGCAATTCTGTCTGGAACAGTTCGGTCGCCGACCGGTGGGCTATGCCGAAGAACTGGGCTGGGTCGGGGATGATGTCTGGTACGCCCACGGGGTGCACGTGAACGGCGAGGAGATCGGCCTGCTGGCCCGCACCCGCACCGGCGTCTGCCATTGCCCCAGTTCCAACATGCGGCTGGCCTCCGGCATCGCGCCGGTGCGGGCGTACCTGGATGCGGGGGTGCCTGTCGGCCTGGGCGTGGACGGCTCCGCCAGCAACGACTCCTCCCATATGCTGGCAGAAGCCCGGATGGCGATGCTCCTGCAGCGGGTCACGGGCAATCCGCGCGGGCTCAGCGCTCGCGAGGCGCTCTGGCTGGCGACGCGCGGCGGTGCGGCCGTCCTGGGCCGGGATGACATCGGCCAACTGGCTCCGGGCTTCGCCGCCGACTTTATCGCCTTCCGCCTGGACCGTCTGGACTACGCCGGCGCGCTCCACGACCCGGTGGCCGCCCTGGTCTTCTGCACCCCCCAGCGGGTGGACCTCTCCGTCATCCACGGGCGCGTTGTAGTGGAAGATAGGCATCTGCTGACGGTGGACCTGGGCCCCATCGTGGAGCGCCACAACGCCATTGCCCGGCGGATGGTGCGGGGGGAATAACGGAATACGCTACACACCCATGCGCGTCCTTCTGGTCTCCAAAGCCTGCGTCGTCGGCATCTACCAGCGGAAATTGGAGGAAATCGCGCGGCGGGGGGTAGAGTTGCGGGCCGTCGTCCCCCCGTACTGGAAGGACGAGCGCGGTGTCCTCCCTCTGGAACGGGCCCACACCGAGGGCTACGAACTGGTCGTGGAGACGATGGCCCTTAACGGCCACTTCCATCTCCATTTCTACCCGCGCCTGGCCCGCCAGATCCGGTCGTTCCGCCCGGACATCGTCCACCTGGACGAGGAACCGTACAATCTGGCAACTTTCCACGGGATGGTGCTGGCCCGGCGGGCCGGATGCCGGACGGTATGGTTCAGTTGGCAGAACCTGCGGCGCCGCTATCCGCCCCCCTTCTCCCTCTTTGAGCGCTACTGCCTGCGCCACGCGGACGCGGCCCTCGCGGGCAGTGAGACGGCCGCGCGGGTCTGGCGGGCCAAAGGATACACCGGCCCGCTGGCCGTCATCCCTCAGTTCGGCGTGGACCCGGACCACTTCGCCCCCCCACCCCACCGGGAGACGGACCGGCCCTTCACGGTCGGCTTCGCCGGACGATTGGTGGAGGAGAAGGGGGCCGACCTTCTGCTGGAGGCCGTCGCAGAGATGCCGGGGGTGCGGGTAGAGATTCTGGGGAGCGGCCCCCTGCGCCCCGTCTTGGAGAAACAGGCCGCCATGCCGGCGCTGGCCGGACGGGTGGCCTTTCTGGGCACCTTCTCTTCGCCCCGGATGCCCGAATTCTACCACCGGCTGGACGTCCTGGTCCTCCCCTCCCGTTCCCGCCCGAACTGGATAGAGCAATTCGGCCGGGTCCTGGTGGAGGCCATGGCCTGCGGCGTGCCGGTTGTCGGCTCCACCTGCGGCGAAATCCCCTATGTGATTGGCGACGCGGGGCTCATCTTCCCGGAGGGCGACGTGAAGGCCCTGCGGGAATGCCTGGAGCGCCTCCGCGCCGACCCGTCGCTGCGGGCCGAACTGGTCCGCCGGGGCCGGGAGCGGGTCCTGGCCCACTACACCCACGCCCACATCGCCGCCCCCAAACCCCCTCTTCTATAGCCCCCATTGCCCTTATGCCCAGGCATGTTATAATATGGACAACCCGCGAGGAGGTGAACTGTGGTCCTGACCCGAGAGGAAGTGGAGCACATCGCCGACCTGGCCCGGCTGGCCCTGACGGACGAAGAGAAAGAGCGCTTCCGCCAGCAACTCTCAGCGGTGCTGGAATACGCTGCGCGACTGCAGGAACTGGATACCGAAGCCATCCCGCCCACCGCGACCGTCCTACCCCTGCGCAATGTGATGCGGCCCGACGACCCGCGCCCCCCGGCTCCCCAAGAGGACATTCTGGCCAACGCCCCAGAGGCGGAGGAAGCCTGCTTCAAAGTCCCGGCCATCTGGGAGTAATAGAAACCCTGCTGGCGAAGGAGGACTGAGTGCATCTCTACGACCTGACCATCCATGAGGCCCGCGCGCTCCTGGACGCGGGGGAGATTTCCGCCGTAGAGTTGACCCAGGCGGTGATAGACCGCATCCTGGCGGTGGATAACGACGTCCGGGCCTATATCACCCTGACGCCAGAGGTGGCGCTGGAGCAGGCCCGCGCGGCCGACGCCGCGCGGGGAGGGGCGGGGCAAGTCCTGCCCCTCCAGGGCATCCCCATCGCCGTCAAAGACATCATCTGCACGGCGGGCATCCCCACCACTTGCGGCTCCCGTATCCTGGAGGACTTCATCCCGCCCTACGACGCCACCGTCGTCGCCCGACTAAAGGCCGCCGGTGCCGTCATCCTGGGCAAGACCAACACCGACGAGTTCGCCATGGGCTCCTCCACCGAGAACTCCGCCTTCTTCCCCACCCACAACCCCTGGGACCTGGAGCGCGTCCCGGGCGGATCCAGCGGGGGGAGTGCGGCCGCCGTCGCCGCCGGGGAGTGCCTGGGCGCCTTGGGCACCGACACCGGCGGCTCCGTCCGCCAGCCCGCCGCCCTCTGCGGCATCGTCGGCCTGAAGCCGACCTACGGGCGGGTGAGCCGCTATGGCCTCATCGCCTTCGCTTCGTCGCTGGATCAGGTGGGTGTGCTCACCCGCGATGTTACCGACGCGGCCATTCTTCTGAGCGTTATCGCCGGGCATGACCTGCTGGATTCCACCTCACTGGACGCACCAGTGCCTGACTACACGGCCGCGCTGACGGGAGACATCCAAGGGATGCGGGTCGGTGTCCCCCGGGAGTATTTCATCCCCGGCATGCAGCCGGAGGTAGAGGCCGCCGTGCGCGCGGCCGTGCAGAAACTGGCCGACCTGGGGGCCGAAATCATAGAGGTCAACCTGCCCCATACCGACTATGCCCTGCCCGTCTACTACCTGATTGCTCCGGCGGAGGCCAGCGCCAACCTGGCCCGCTACGACGGCGTCCGCTACGGCCTTCGCATCGTCGGCAACTCTCTGGAGGACACCTATAAGCAGACACGCGGCCAGGGCTTCGGCCCCGAGGTCAAGCGGCGCATCATGCTGGGCACCTATGCTCTCAGCGCCGGTTACTACGATGCCTACTACCTGAAAGCGCAGAAGGTGCGCACTCTCATCAAGGGAGATTTTGACCGCGCCTTTGAGCAAGTGGATGTCATCCTCGCCCCCACCAGCCCCACCACTGCCTTCCGCATTGGCGAGAAGACGGAGGACCCCATCCAGATGTACCTCTCCGACATCTTCACCCTCTCCGTCAACCTGGCAGGCATCTGCGGGATCAACGTTCCCTGCGGCTTTGATGCGCAGGGGCTACCCATCGGTATGCAGATTATGGGGCCGGCTCTGGGGGAGATGACCATCCTGCAGGTGGCCTACGCCTACGAGCAGGCCACCGATTGGCACACCCGCCGCCCACCGATCTGAGAAGAGAGGATTGGGGGGCAACGGCCGGAGGCTGCCGCCTCCCAAATTCCATCTCCATTGACTCGTGCGCTTCACGGGTTCGCTGATGAACGAGACTAAAATCCGGGTGGAACATCTGAACTTCTACTACGGCGACAAAATCGCCCTCTCCGACATCTCCATGGTCATCCCGGACCGGCAGATCACGGCCCTCATCGGCCCGTCGGGATGTGGCAAGTCCACTTTCCTGCGCTGCCTGAACCGGATGAACGACACCATCCCGCGCACGCGGGTGGAGGGGCGGGTACTCTTGGACGGGGTGGACATCTACGCGCCGGGCACCGACGTGGTGGACCTGCGCCGACGGGTGGGTATGGTCTTCCAGCGGCCCAACCCGTTCCCCCAGTCCGTTTACGATAACGTCGCCTTCGGCCCCCGGGTCCTGGGTATCCATCGCCATCGCAACCTGGATGAGATTGTGGAACGAAGCCTGCGAGATGTGGGCCTCTGGGATGAAGTCAAAGACAATCTCCGACAGAACGCGCTCAACCTCTCTCTGGGCCAGCAGCAACGGCTCTGCCTGGCGCGCGTCATCGCCGTCCAGCCGGAGGTCATCCTGATGGACGAGCCCTGCTCGGCGCTGGACCCCATCGCCACGTTGGAGATAGAAGAACTGATGCGCCGTCTGCGGGAGAACTATTGCATCGTTATTGTGACGCACAACATGCAGCAGGCAGCGCGAGTATCGGATTGGACCGGCTTTTTCTGGTTGGGGGAACTGGTGGAATTCGGCCCCACCGAGGTCATCTTTACCCGTCCGGCCCATCAACTCACCGAAGATTACATCACCGGACGGGCAGGTTAGGGGTACGTACAAGGAGGAAGGAGGGAGCAATGCCCCGAGAAACATTTGACCGGGAACTGCAGCGCCTGCAGGACGAATTGCTGGTCCTGGGAAGCATGGTGGAGAGAGCAATCGCCGAATCGGTAGACGCGCTGAAGCGGCGAGACTTTGAAGCCTCCCGGCGCATCATCGCACAGGACCGGGACATCAACGCCCAGCGGTTTGCCATTGAGTCCGACGTGCTGGTGTTGATTGCCACTCAGCAGCCAATGGCCAGCGACCTGCGTGCCCTGGCGGCCATTCTGGACCTGGCCTCCGAACTGGAGCGGATGGGGGACTACGCCAAAGGTATTGCCCGCATCAATCTGATGATTGGCGACCAGCCGCTCATCAAACCCCTCATTGACATTCCTCGGATGGCGGAGAAGGCCTGCAGTATGCTCCATCGGGCGCTGGAGGCCTTCGCCCACCGGGACGTGGCGCTGGCCCGCGCCATTCCGGCCGAGGATGATGAGGTAGACGCTCTCTACAACCAGGTCTACCGGGAACTGGTGACCTACATCCTGGCGGATCCGAAGAACATAGACCAGGCCAACCATCTCCTCTGGGCGGCCCACAACCTGGAGCGCGCCGCCGACCGAGTGACCAACATCTGCGAGCGGGTGATTTTCACCGTCACCGGGGAACTGGGGGAACTAAACCGGGAGGGGAACGGTATAGAGGAC
>DAOTWK010000305.1:0-3646 GCA_034435815.1 Anaerolineae bacterium
CGGGCGGCGAAGCCGCCCGCCGCAAACCCCCTCATTCTCGACAAGGGGGATAAGAGGTCAGAACGGCCCGTAGCGGATGACCACCGCTACGGCCATAAAGACAACCGTCGCCAGGATGACCCACAGCCAGAGCAGCAACGACCACTTGAGCCATTTGGGGTAACTGACGGAGGTCAGCCCCAGAGAGATGAGCAGGACGGCGTTGGTGGGGTACATCATGTTGGAGAACCCGTCGCCGAAGCAGTAGGCCAGGACAGTCGTCTGGCGGGTGACGCCCAGTAGTTCGCCCAGCGGCAGGAGAATGGGCATCATCAGGAAGGCTTTGGCCGACCCGGAGGGGACGAAAAACTCCAGAATCAGGGTCAGGCCGTACATGGCGAGGACGGCGACGAAAGGGCTGGCCTGACTGAAGGGCCGGGACGCCCAGTGGAGAATGGTGTCCATAATGCCGCCTTGGACGACGATATGGCGGATGCTGGCCGCCATCAGGATCAGGGGAATGCTGGCCGCGATGCCCTTCCAGCCCTCTATCAGCGCCCGCCCCACAGTTTTGCCCCCTGCGCCCGAAAGCAGCCCTGCGCCGACCCCCGCGATGAGGAAGAGCAGGCCCACCAACGGCAGCGTGTAGTCCGAAAGGGTGGAAATAAACGGGCCGACGAACAGAACCGCCAGGATGATCAGGGTAAAGGCGCCAAACCAGACCAGTGCGCGGCCCACGCGCGGGGGCTCATCGCCGGGCCCGGCCTGCATGGCCCGGTACTTCTCCCGCTCCGTCTGGTCTTCCCGGTAGACGGGAGAGCGGGTCGGGTCGCGCTCAATGCTCCGGGCGTAGGTGGTGAGGAACACCGCAAAGAGGATGTAGACGACGATGAAAACGGGGACCCGCAGCCACCAGCCCGAAAATAGAGGCAGTTCAGCCAGTTTCTGGGCAACGCCAATGGTAAAGGGATTGGTGATGGCCGCCGAGAAGCCCAGATTGGTCGCCAGCACGGACATCCCCAGGCCCACCAAGGCATCCCAGCCCAGAGAGTAGGAAATGGCAACCATCACCGGCACCAGCGGGACGACTTCTTCAAAAATGCCGAAGAAGGCACCCAGCACCATAAAAAAGAACGAGATGACCAGCAGGAGAGCGTATTTCTTCCGACCAAAGCGCCTCACGATACGCCCGATGGCGGCCTGCACGATACCGCTCCGATCCAGCACCGCGAACGAACTGCCGATGAAGAGAATGAAGATAATGATGACAATAACCGTCACGTTTCCGGGCGCGCCCAGCACCTCTATCGGGGCCGTGAACCATCGCCAGAGGGGGTAATCGGGCCGCTGTGTCACCCGGTACGAGGTGGGGTCAATCACTTCCCGGCCGTCCACCAAGAGGCGGTCATATTTTCCAGCCGGGACGATGCGGGTCAGCAAGCCCGCCACCATCATCAGGATGAAGAGGATGACCAGCGATTGGACAAACGCACGGGCGCTGATACGAGCACCAGCCTGGGGTTTCATACTCACCTCCCGTGGGGGATGGCCTCAAGTATAGCAGAGATTGCCAGGGATGCAATTGGTCATCTCGCTTGCCTCCAACCCAGGGCGTGTTATAATACCACAGGCCGGGCTGGGCAGGCCGGTAGTGGGGTTCCGTGGTAGCGGCCGGAGGCCGTTGCCACAGAACCCTATTCCAATCCCCCTCTCTGGCCCGCCACCTGGGTTGAAAAGCATTGGCATCTGAACGGAGGAGACTCGAAGAATGAGCACATACCTGTACATCGTCCAGATTATCCTGGGCATCGCGCTCACAGCCGTCATCCTGCTGGAGGTTCGCAGCAGTGGGCTGGGCGCCATTTTCGGCAGCGGCGAGACCTCTATCTACCGGACCCGACGGGGCGTGGAGAAGACCTTGTTTATTGTCACCATCATCCTGGCCGTCCTCTTCTTCCTTATCGCCATTCTCAACGCCGTTGTTATCGGTCCAGCATAAGCGCGTATGGCACGAACCGTCCGCTGGCCGGCCCTGCTCATCGGCGCCGGGGCCACCCTGTTGGTCATTGCGCTGGCCTATCTGGCGTTCACCTATACCACCGTCACGGTCCCGGCGCCGGGCGGGACTTATGTGGAGGGGGTAGCTGGATTTCCCCACGCCATTAACCCGCTCCTGGCCGCCTACAACGACGTGGACCGGGACCTCTGTGCTCTGGTCTATAGCGGCCTCACCCGAATGAACGCCCGGGGCGAATTGGAGCCCGATCTGGCCCTGAAGTGGGAGACCTCCCTGGACGGTCTGACCTACGTCTTCCACCTGCGCAGCGGACTCCGCTGGCCGGACGGTGCTCCCCTGACCGCCGATGATGTCCTCTTCACCATCGGCCTGATGCAGGACCCCGACTTTCCTGGCCCCTCCGACCTGGGCACGCTCTGGCGCACCGTCCAGGTTTTTAAGGACGATGACCGGACGGTCCGCTTTGTTCTCTCCGAACCGTTCGCGCCGTTCCTGGATTACACCACTATCGGACTCCTCCCGGCCCACATTC
This sequence comes from Anaerolineae bacterium, assembly GCA_034435815.1. Classification (GTDB taxonomy): domain Bacteria; phylum Chloroflexota; class Anaerolineae; order B4-G1; family DUEL01; genus SpSt-77. The sequence continues at coordinate 2,529 of DAOTWK010000305.1, forward strand.
TGGAGGGCACACGGGCGACTGACCTGCCGTACCTGAACTTCAACCTTCAGCCGGTAGGCAGCGGCCCCTTCCAGGTGGCAGAGGTGGAAACTCAGGAAGGGGACATCGTCTCCATCCTGTTGAAGCCCAACCCGGAATACTATGGCCCCAGGCCCTATCTGGAGGGTATGCGATTTCGCTTTTACTCGTCCTATCAGAGCGCGTTCCGCGCCTTCCAGGACGGAGAGGTGGAAGGAGTGGGACGGATTGTGCTCTCGGAACTGCCCCAGGCCCGGCGGGAAGCGGACCTTAACCTCTATTCCGCCCCCCTGGCCAACCAGGTGCTTATCTTCATGAACCTTGCGAAGAAAGAAGAATTACCCTTTTTCCAGGAGAAGGAAGTCCGACAAGCGCTCCTCTACGGTCTGGACCGGCAGGGACTGGTAGAAGGTGTGCTGGAAGGACAGGCCGTCGTGGCCCATAGCCCCATCCTGGCCGGGACGTGGGCCTATTACGAAGGTATCCGTCACTACGAGTATGACCCGCAGAGGGCCCGCGCGCTGCTGGACAGCGCTGGCTGGATATTGCCTCCAGGTGGCAAAGTCCGGATAAAAGGAAAAGAGGGCTTTTCCTTCACTCTGCTCTCCTCCAACGACCCGGTGCAGGTGGCCGTCGCGCAGGAGGTGGCCCGTCAGTGGCAGGCCATCGGCGTTTATGTCAGCGTTATCGCTGTCCCCCCTCTGGAACTGCGGGACCGGCTGGAACGGCGGGACTACCAGGCTGCGCTGGTGGAACTGGCCCTCCCTGGCAACCCCGACCCGTACCCCCTCTGGCATCAGACGCAAATTGCCAACGGGCAGAATTATGCCGGGCTGGACCACCGGCGCATCAGTGAGGTCATAGAGACGGCTCGCATCATGGTAGACCCGACCCGTCAGGCGGCCCTCTACCGGGAATTCCAGGAATTGTTCGCCGACGAGGTCCCCGCCGTCCTGCTCTACCAGCCGATCTATACTTACGGCGTGGACCGAAAGGTTCAGGGTGTTCAGATCGGTCCGCTGATGACACCATCCGACCGTCTGGCGACCATCTCTTCCTGGTACATCGCCACCCGGCGGGTCATCGTCAGCCAGGCAGAG
>DAOTWK010000306.1:0-2163 GCA_034435815.1 Anaerolineae bacterium
GACCAGGGCGACCGTCGTTGGCAGGGGGAGTCGCGCCAGGAGCCAGCCGGTCGCAAGAGCCAGCAACAACCCGGTGATTTCCAGAAGTAATTTGGTCGGCCAGGCTGGGGGCGTCCTCATATCACCTGTAACTGTTTGGTAATACTATAGAGGGGGGAGATCAATGGGGTTTTGGGGCGGCGGCCGGAGGCCGCCGCCCCAAAACCCCATCTTCTACCCCCTTCTCCCCTAAACCCTATCGCTCCAGCGTCTCCAGCACTTCAACAGGGATGAACCGAGGTCGGGGCCATCCCGGCGTCTCTACCAGGTGGATTTGTCCTTCCCGCAGCAGTCGCTGCAGGGTGCGCTCCAACTCGGTGGTGGTCCAGTTCAGAACATGGAAAACCCGGGCAATCATGGCAGCATCCGCCACGACCACTGTTTTCAAGTACTGCAAAACGAGTGTCCATCGGGCATCAGAGCGCGAAATTTCTTGCGCCTGTTCGGGGATTCCCGGGAAGTGGCGGGGCAGCAGGTCATAAATGAAGGCATATCGCCACGCGCCTGCCTCAGCGACGCCGACGGGCAATACTTTGAGGCCGATCTCCAGTTCCATCAGAGCCCGATCAAAGCGGCTTTTGGCACTTTCGGCGCTCATCCGCGCTGCCCGACGCAGTTGTACCGTATCCAACGGACCCTGCTCCAACAGCGCTTCATAGACTGCTTTCGCCTCGGCCGTCATCCGCCCTTCGGTATATTCCTGCAAGTAGTCGTCAATGGAACCGTAGTTCTGGCTACAGGCGTAAAAGAATGGGAGAAACCCCAGGGAGACGAGGGTGGCCCGACGACGGAGAAGTTTGCCGTAGTACCACCACCGCTGACCGAGGGAATCGTCCTTCCAGGCCCAACAACGGGTACCGTCAGGGTCGTCGTGCTCCATCGGGACGGGGCGGACCCGACCGGCGATGGCGTGGAACAGGTTGGGCAGTTCCACCCCCTTGATGGGCCAGAAATGGCAGAACCCGACTTCTTCCACAAACGCCCGCGCCTCGGCCGCGCTGCGCAGGCGACGTTCCGGAGTGCGCCGGTAGTTGAACTCCCGCAGGCGCCGAATCGCCACCAGCGCGTCGTCGGTCAGTCTCAGGGGCTCTCCAGAATCTGCCGCCACAGGAACCATGCTCCCTTCCGCTCCCCCGGCCCATGGGGCGCGCGGTCGTAGTAGAGGTCAAATACTTCCCCCTCCGCCGTGCGGACGCGGTAGTAATCCCGCCCCACTCCCCAGGTGCCGCGCCGCTCGGCGGCTTTCGCCCGGTACGACCCTCGCTCCTTCACGTAGAAGGCCAGGCTCTTGCCGCGCAGGTGGTAATCATGCCACTCTTGCAAGACCGCCACCACGTGATACGTCCGCCCCTCCCAGATGAAGCCGTCCGGCGGGCCAGGGCGCTTCTCCAGTGCAGGCGGGCGGTCGTAGACGACCTCTACAGAGACACCGATAAAACGGGTCGGAAGGTCAGAATCCATACCTCCCTCTGCGGGCAACGGCAAAAGTTGCCCCTACACCCCCCGGTACAATCCCCCGTCCACCAGCAGGCTGATGCCGGTGATGTAGGACGCAGCCGGGGAGGCCAGAAAGGCCACAGCGCGGGCGATCTCCTCCGGAGCCGCCATCCGGCCCAGGGGGATGGCGGCGGTGATTTTTGCCTCCTCGGTTTCCACCGTCGTGCCGTTGCGGGCCGCCCGGTCCTCCAGCAACTGGACCACCCGCTCCGTCCGGGTCCAGCCCGGACAGACACCGTTCACCCGGATGCCGTCCGGCGCCAGTTCGTCGGAGAGAGTTTTGACCAGTCCCACTACGGCCATGCGCAAACTGTTGGAGAGGATCAGGTTGGGCAGCGGTTGCTTCACGCTTACCGAGGTCATTGCAATGATGGCGCCCCTCTTCTGGGCCCGCATGATGGGGACGACGGCGTAGCAGAGGCGGACGACGCTCATCAGGGTCAGTTGGACGGCGGCCTCCCAGTCGGCGGGGGTCAGTTCCAGGAAGCGGCCTGGTGGGGGACCTCCGGCGTTGGTCACCAGGATGTCTATCCCGCCGAAGCGGGCGCGGGCGGCCTCCACTATCCGCTCCACCCCCTGCGGGTCGGCGACGTCGGCGGGGACGGCGACGACGTCAGCGCCGGTGGC
>DAOTWK010000307.1:0-7000 GCA_034435815.1 Anaerolineae bacterium
CGTACGTAGGCGATGTAGCCCGGGGTGTGCACCCGGGCCAGTTCCTCCTCGGTGGCCGGGCGGGCCTCTATCGGCGTTAGCCGCTCCAGCATCTCCACGTCCCGGAGAGCGGCCATAATGCGCTCCAGGCGACGGGCGTTCTCCGGATGGCCGGGCTGGTTATGCTCCAGATAGACGGGGTGATAGACGTAACCGGTCGCCACAAGACACCTCCCAATCGCATCCACGGGCACTGGTATGAGGATATTGTAGACGAATGGGGCCGGTTGTCAAATCCGCCCGGGTAGTTACGCCGAATCTGGCAAATTCTGCAGGGGCTGAACCGGGACTAATGAGGTAATTATTGAGTCTCGCATATTAAAAGAAACGGGGCAGCCCACTGTTCCCCCTGAAGGGGAGTTAAAATGGGGAAAATGGGTTTTTTGCGGCGGCGCAGCCGCCGCAAAAAACCCATCTCTTCCCCTTTTCGCGACACAGAAGCACATCAGAGTTCCTTTTTCAACACGAAACTCAATAGAGGTATGACTCCACTGCAAAAGGTCATTTTACCGCAGAGACCGCAGAGTACGCAGAGCAATACCATTGAAGAATTCTGCGCTCTCTGCGTTCTCTGCGGTGAGTTTTGCAGAGGACTCAGGTATGCGCAAGAGACAGACGTCAGCGCTCTGAGGCTGGTGTGAATATACGCCCGGATGGTACAGGATTTCTGCTTCTTTGCTAAGACCCGGTCCGCCTCTGGCGTCGGTGGTTGCTCTACGCGCCCGGCAGGATGAAACTGAAGGTGCTTCCCTCGCCGGGGGTGCTTTCTACTGCGACCGTACCGTGCAGACGCTCCATAATATGGCGCACAATCGCCAGTCCCAGGCCGTGCCCTTCGCGACTCCGATCCAGGCGTGTGAAGGGGGTGAACAGTCGAGCCAGTTTTTCCTGGGGAATCCCCTGACCGTTATCGCGCGCCCAGAAGCGCGCCCGTCCATCTGAGAGCGTCTCTCCCCCCAGAATGATGCGCGGAGGTTGCCCTCCGTACTTGATGGCATTCGTGATGTAATTGTGCCAGACTTCCAGAATCCAGGGCGCGTAGCCAATGGCACGGGGCCAGGTGTCAGGGTAACTGACCTCAGCGTGGGCATTCGCGAGTTGGGAATCCAGCAAGGTCAGTGCGTCGGTCACGATTTTTCCCATATCCAGTTCTTCAAGGGGGACCTCTTCCTGGCGCACCGAGGCCAACAGCAAAAGGGCTTCTATAATATCAGCCATACGGCGCGCTTTGTTCAAGGCCATCCTTAACAAGCTTTCGGCTTCTTCTTGGGTGGTTCTCTCATGGCTTGCCAGGACTTCTAAAGCGCCGATCACCACCGAGAGCGGATTGCGCAGGTCATGGGCCACCGTTTGGGCGAAAAGGTCCAGTTCGCGATTGCGGCTTTCCAGTTCGGCAGCGTAACGGCGCAGCGCCTCATCGGCCCGCCGCTTTTCTTCTGCCATGCGGTGCTGCTCCAGGACCTGTTCAATCACGGTCGGCATCAGTTCCAGATAGCCGCCCTCCACATCCTTGACGATGTAATCGCGCGCGCCCATCTTCATCGCTTCCACAGCGATGGTTTCGCTGCCTGTGCCGGTGACCATAATGATCGGGGGAAGCGGCCCGCGTGCTTGCAAGCGCCGGAGCACCTCCAGACCATCGCAGATCGGCATATTTTGATCCACAGTGACCAAGTCAAAGGAGGCCGGGTTGTAAAGAGCCAGGCCTTCTTCGCCGTTGGCAGCGATGGTCACGCGATATCCCAGGCGTTCCAGCCGTCTCCGGAGCAGGCGCGCCTGACCGACGTCATCTTCCATGCACAGAATTCGCACGGGTGCTCGCTCGCTCATCTCTATTCCCCTTCCGGAATGGTGACAATAGTCAAAAAGAGGCCTAATTTACTGATGGCATCCGCAAATTGCTCATAATCCAGCGGTTTCGTGATGTAGACGTTGTACCCCAGTTGATAACAACGCTCCACTTCGCGGTAATCGTCCGTCGTGGTCAGAATGATGACCGGGATGGAGCGCGTCTCAGGGGTGCTCTTCATGCGTTCCAGCACCTGATACCCGTCAATGACAGGCAAATTGAGGTCCAATAGCACCAGCAAGGGTGAGGGTCGCGGCTGCCCGGCATATGCCCCTTGCGAGAACAGGAAATCTAACGCGGCCTGTCCGTCATTCACGATAATCAGGCGATTGTTGATATTGGAACGCCGCAGGTTTTTCTCAATGAGACGGGCGTGCCCTGGGTCGTCTTCTACCAGCAAAATAGTGACTTCACTTCTATAGGACATCGGGTCTCACTCCTTATGAAATTTGGCGATTGAGAAACTGAACACACTGCCTTCCCCCAGCACCGACTGGCAGGTAGTCTCGCCGCCGTGGCGGCGGACCAGTGCCTGGACGCAGGGCAGGCCCATGCCGTCGCCCGGGATGTCCTGAGAGCCGACGCGGCGGAACGGCATAAATATCTTATCCATATCTCCCTCAGCAATTCCCCGGCCGTTATCCTGGATGTGAAACAGGAAACGGTCCGTTTTCTCCTCAGCGGTGATGGTGATATGCCCCGGCCGACCCGGCACCAGGTATTTGACCGCATTATCCAGCAAATTCCCGATCACCTGTTCCATTGCGGTGCGGTCGGCTACAATAACCGGCAGAGGCGCCAGGTCCACAGTTACCTGTTTCTCCTTCAGTTGATGGGAGAGCGCGTTCAGCGCGTGCTGGACCACCCCGTTCATATCCACCGATTCCAGACGCAACTCCCGCCATCCCAGGCGCGAAAGGGTGAGCAGCGCGCCGATGAAACGATCCATACGGCTGACGGAACTGACGATGAAATTCAATGCCTCCGGAATATCTTCCTCCAGGACCTGGCGCAGACGCACCTGTTCATCCGCTGGCAATTGGGGTAGCAGTTTCTCCAGGAAGGGGGTCAGTTCGTTCAGGCTGACGCGCAGTTCATCGGAGAACCCCATCAAATTGACGAGCGGGGCGCGCAGGTCGTGCGAGACGATGTACGCAAAGCGCTTTACTTCTTCTTTCTGCGCTTCCACCTCGGCGGTGCGTTCTCTGACCCGTCGCTCCAACTGCGCGACCAGTTCTATGTACTCCACGGCCACGCGCACCTGCTCTATCAGGTTCGCGGTGAAATTCAGGCCCTCTTCGCTGACGGCATTGGCGGCGACGTGGAACGCGTGAACAGCCCCCCGCAACCGTCCCTCAATCCAGAGGGGCCAGGTATACCAGGCGCGCACCTCGGGCGGAAGATGGTCGCGCAGGGGATGCTCTTCGGCCTGCAGGTCATGGCACAGATGCGGCGCGCCCTGTTCCATGCTCCAGGTTGTGCATGCCTGGAGTGTTTCCTCCGGGAGGGCGAGCGGACCGGCGCCGAACCGATGCATTTGTCCATCGCATTCCAGGAGAATCTCAAAACGCGCCACTTCCAGCAGTGCTACCGCCTGTTCCGCGACCAGTGACATCACCTGGTCCAGGTCCCGACTGCTGGTAATCGCATAGTCAATCGCGCGCAGGGCTTCCAGGCGCGCAATCTGCCGGAGAATCTGCGCATACGCCGCGCGCAGGTTGACCAGCATCCGTTGCAGCGCCAGACCCAGCACGTCCTGCTCCGAATAGACGGGCACCTCAATATCCAGTTTCGGCTGCGACACTGCGGTGGCCGCCGCTGCCATCTTTTGCAGATATTCCGCCATCGCCCCGAAAGCCTGCTCGGCCTCGTGGAAACTGGTGATGATGGAATTGAAGGCCTGGGCCAGTTCGCCCAGTTCGTCGCGGCGCCCGATGTGCAGGGGTTCCGTAGTCACTTCCAGGCTTAACTGCACATTCCCACACGACAGGAAGCGCAATTGCTCCGTGAGAGCCCGTAAATCCACTTCGGCAATCTGTCGGGCCTGGCGCACGACCTGGCCTAACGGCCGGGTAATCTGGCGAATCAACGCAGTGTTCATCACCAGGGCCAGAAGAGAGGCCACGCCAATCGCAACGGCAATCAGGAGGCGCGTCTGGCGTACCAGAGACTCCGCGCTCTGGCTCCGCTCGTCCACCGTTCGCGCCACGCTCGCGTTCATCTCGTTCAACGCCGCGAGAATCTCCGGCTCCAGAGTATCCAGATTTGCGCGCGCCTGCAGCAAGGCACGGTAGTCGCTCCGAATGTCCTGAATGCCCTGATAATAAAGGCGCAGGGCATCTGTAGCCGCGAGCGCATAGGATTTCTGTTCCTCATCCGGCCAGCGGCGGATCAATTCCTCCAAAGCGGCCTGCGCCTGTTCATAAGCCCGGTCGGCCAGCACCAGATAGCCTTCCTCCCCCGTCAGCAGGTACTGCCCAACGTTGAAACGCAGGTTCTGGAAATTGTTTTGCGCGTTGTTGAAATAGAGGAACAGGGTAAAATCATCCGTTGCGGTCAGGGCGACGCGCAGGGCACTCAAATGCCATTCAATCGTTAAAGCCTGGACGTCCAGCACTTCCGATTGAATCCGTTGCTGATGCTGGATCAGGCTGGCGATGCTGCCGAATGTTTCCTCATAACGTCGTGTGGTGGCGATAAGGCGTCCCAGCATCTCCCGCAGTGATGGATCCGTAGCCCCCTGCCAGGCCTGCAGGATCAAGCCCTGCAAACGGGTATAGGTGGCCTCCAGATTGTCCCGGTCCTGCTGCTGGTGCGTGTTGATGTAACGATGTACGTAATAGCGCACTTCCAGCGCATCTCGCAAAATCTCCTGCACCAGTTGCTGATCCTGAGTCAGAGATTGTCTCAGAGCATCAAACGTTGCGTTGATGGAATAGAGGCGGTATAGCGCGAAGGCGCTGACCCCGCCCAGGAGGATAAACACCAGCAGATAGCCCGTCAAAATCCGGGCCCCTACCCGCGTCTGGAACCACTTGAGCAAAGGCAAACGATTAAGCATTGGGGATCAACCTTTCAGTCCAGTAAAATGCCCCAGGTGGAGCAAAAGGGCTCGTAGTCAGCCACGAAGCGCCACGCGCCGCCACGCGGCGAGGGCCACGCCGAAGGCCACGGCCCGAGAGACCTCGCCTCGTGGGGCTCGCCCGAGGCGCCGCTCGCGGCGTGGCCGACGGCGCTCGCGCCGAGGCGAAGCGGAGTGGCGTTTAGAAGGACCCAAACGGCACTCCACTGCGTTTCGTGCCTACCCAGAAGCAGACAGTGCGTAGCGCAGGCTGTTAGCCTGTACCCTACAGGCCTGGCGGCCTGCGCTACAACAGCGACTGCAGTTTCTGGCCTGCAGGAACGCGCCCCGCGCGTGGGGTACTCACTACAAACTACAAACGGATTTTCAGACATGATCTACGGCCGACAGGTCTGAGCCGGCCCGAACCACTGTTCCAGCCCTTCCTGGAGCCGGTCGGCGGCCTGGCGCGGCGTCAGGGTGCCGTTGACCACTCCCACCGTGCCTGCTTCCACCAGGTCATACGCGCTGGGTGTGCCATCGCGCAGTTTCTCCCACACGAACCGCACGTCCGTGCCCCGCCCCTGATTCAACGCCAGGAAAGCGTTGGCATGCGAATTCTCCAACCGAATGGGAGTGTTGTGCATCGGGAAGAACCCGGGCAATTCGTTCCCCATCAAAGAGCCGAACTCTGGCGTCGTCATCCACTCCAGGAATTGCCGCGCTTCTTTCTGGTAGATAGAAGCAGAATTCAGCCCCATACCGGCATCCAGGTGGAAGGTCACATAACCGGGTTGCCCGGCTGGCGGCGGCACCGCCATCACGCTCCAGGTGAAGGGGGTATTTTGCTGCTCAAAGTAGGGAATATCCCAGGATCCCCCCAGCCACATTGCCGCCCGCCCCTGCAGGAAGAGTTGAAGGCTATCGTAATACGTCAGGGCGCCCTGCCCCGGCGGTAGATAGGGGGCCAGATCCCGAATCGCCTCAAACAGGGCCACGATATGCTGGTCATTAAAACAGCGCTCCCCTCTCAGATAGGCCTGGCGTCCCTCGTAGCCGCCAACGAAATTCGGCGCCAGGTTCATGAAAACCAGTTCGGCCATGGTCCAGGTATCCCCAGAGGCGTTGGCGAAGGGGATGTAGCCATTGGCCCGCAGGACCTGTGCTGTTGCCAGTAACTCTTCCCAGGTCTGCGGCAGGGCCAGCCCCAGATTGTTGAAAATGTCCACGTTGTAGTAAATCCCGTGGGAAGTCGCGATGAACGGCACGCCGTAGGCCACGCCATCATCGGTGCTCCAGGGGGCCAGCATCTCCGGGGCAAAATTCTCCCGCAGGCCGGGCAGGTCCGAGAGGTCTGCCAGGTAGCCCGCCTCGTACAATGCGCGTGAAACGCTGTAGGAGCGCAGATAGAACAAATCAGGGGCCATATCCGATTCCAATTGAGCGCGCAATACGCGGTCGTAGTCCTGTGGCTGAGTGGGCAGATAACGCACTGTGATGTTGGGGGGCAACTCGTGGAAACGGGCCAGAATGCGGTTCATTTGCTCCACATCATCCGTCCGCCACGACCCCATCGTGAGCACGACGGTCTTCAGTGGGACTGGTGAAGGTGTCAATGGGGTGGGCGATGGTTGGGGGGTACGCGTGGGGGTTGGGGATGGCTGGCAACCAGCCAATAGCACCAGCAGGAGCACAACGATTGAATACTCACGCCGCAGTTTCATCTTTTTCCTCCATTGATAGGGCGACTCCCGGATATACCCAAAAACAGCCCGGCTGCTGCCAGTTTCATCTTGAAGCACAAAATGCTGCTCTGCTTCGCTTCAGGGCTGGCTACGAACAACTGCGGCGTTGTTCTGGAACACGACTCCGTCAGGTTCCAATGAAGCAGGTAGGGTCGGCGGCCATATAGTCCCCCGTCAGCGCCAGCGCGCGCCCCCGACATCCCCCGCAAATCCCGTTATAGCGGCACTCTCCACACTTGCCCTTCAGCCGGGTCTCCCGATGGCGCAGGTCATCAAATACCGGGGAGTTCTGCCATATTTCGCGGA
>DAOTWK010000308.1:0-2469 GCA_034435815.1 Anaerolineae bacterium
TGGGGTTTGGAGTTGCCTTGATCCCGATGGACCGGACGTTTGTCCTGTGGGGTCGCGAGTTTACTGTTGGCGGGGCAGCGACCATTTTGGGCCGCTCCGTACTCGTAGGCTCCCTGGCTCAAACAGCGCTGACGTTTCTTTTCATGATTGGTGCAGCGTTGTTCTTGCTGGCATGGCCGCTGGAATCCGGGGAACTCTACGCTCCCATTGGTCTGGGGGTACTGGGGCTTCTGGCGGCCGCCCTGGTTGTCCGTCCCCTGGTCTACGCGATGTTGCTTCTGGAACTGGCGGTGGCCTTTTCCGTCCTTCTTCTGCGCGGTGGGGTGGGGGGCGCGCGCTATCTGACATTCTGTATTCTGGCACTACCCGGCCCCCTGGTTGCCCACTGGCTGCTGGATATGTATGCTCTGACTCCCGATCAGGCCGGATTGTTGCATACCGCCAGTTTGCTGATTGGCCTCTCGTTTGCTTTGATGCTGGGGCTGGTCCCGTTTCACCCCTGGGTGCCCGCGCTGGCCCGGGGAGAATCGCCGCTGGCGGTTGCCCTCATCTACTCCGCCGTTGGAGGGACGGCATGGTTTCTCTTGCTGGACTACCTGCAGACCTATCCCTGGCTGGGCCAGTCTCCGTATTGGTCGTCTGCTTTGACCGTATTGGGTGTTGGGACAGCCGTCATCGGTGGGTTGTTGGGCACGACCCGGCGGGGATGGGGCGCGCTGCTGGGGTACGCGGTGATGGTGGATACGGGCATGCTGGTGCTGGCGCTGGGGAGAGGAGAGGCTGTAGGGCTAGAACTGGAGCGGGCGATGATGCTCACCCGTACCTGGGGAGTGCTGACGATGGCTGCCGGATTGGCCGCCGTCGGTGTCCGGCGGGAATCGGCGGAGCCGGGATGGTCGCCGTGGGGGGCGGTAGCAGCCGCTGCGGGATTGCTCTCCCTGGCTGGTTTCCCGCCCACGGTGGGTTTCGTCTCCCGCTGGGGTCTGTACCGGCTTCTGTTTCAGGAGCATCCGCTGATGGTGGCCGCGTTGCTGCTGGCTTCGGCGGGGCCTGTGGTGGGACTCCTGCGGATGCTTCCTGCCTCTCTGAAGTCCGGTATACCGGCGCGGCGGGCAATGACATTGACCGACCTTTGGCTGGCGTTGGCTTCCCTCAGCGCCGTGGGCTTGGGCTTATTCCCGCAACTGCTCATTTACCGTTAAGTCAAGTAGCGCAGGATTTATCTCGCCCTATTGCTTCTCGCCTATGGGACTCATTCGTATCAACAACAGAGACGAAATAGAATGGGAGCCAGGACTGACGGTGGCAGAACTCCTGCGTCGTTTCCGCTACACCTTCCCGGCTATTGTTGTTACGATCAACGGGGAGGTGATTTCCGAGGAAGAGTTCCCCAGCCGCCTGATTCCCGACGGTGCTGATGTCCGGGTCATTCATCTGATTGCTGGGGGATAATGACCGAGAAACCCGTTTACTGTGCTCGTGCGGGTGACCTGGCCTTGCTGATGGGTCCGGACCGCCGCTGGCAGATCGTCCGTCTGGAACCCGGGCAGGCGGTGCATACCCATCGGGGCGTTCTGGCCCACGACGACCTCATTGGCCGTCCGTGGGGGAGCCGGGTGCTCTCTCATACGGGGCAACCGTTCCTGCTCCTGACCCCGTCGCTTCACGACCTGATCCTTCGCTTGCGACGCACCACTCAGATTGTCTACCCCAAAGAGGCCGGATATATTCTGCTGAAAATGAATATTGGGCCGGGCTCCCGGGTGGTGGAGGCGGGGAGTGGCAGCGGCGCTCTGACGGCGGTGCTGGCCCACGCCGTCCGGCCTGACGGACGGGTGTACTCCTACGAGGTCCGCCCGGAGATGCAACAACTGGCCCGCCGCAACCTGGAGCGGCTGGGCCTGGCCGAGGTAGTGGAGTTCAAAACTCGCGACATCGCGGAAGGGTTTGACGAGGTCGGCGTAGACGCGCTGTTCCTGGACCTGCCCAATCCCTGGGATTATCTGGATCAGGCCCACGCGGCGCTGACGAACGGTGGGTATCTGGGCTCCCTTCTGCCCACGGCCAACCAGGTCACGCGCCTGTTAGCGGCGCTGGAGTCGCCCCGGTGGGGGCTGGTGGAAGTGGAGGAGATTCTATTGCGGCCCTACAAGGCGGTCTCCGCCCGCTTCCGTCCGGATGACCGAATGGTGGCCCATACGGGCTTCCTGATTTTTGCCCGCGCGCTGCTCGGTGAGGAAGGCGCTGAGCAGCCAGAATCCCGCGACTTTTCCAGTGGACAGAACGTAGATATGTATAAGTGATAGGCGGCGGTGCCTCGAGCGTTGTTCTTCCTACCCCGTTGGTAACTGCCTACCAGGTGGCTGGGGCATCCCTCCCCACCTGTCGCTGTTGGGAGGTTTGCTTCTTTCATCCCCCTTGCGAGAAGGGGAGTAGAGGAGGGGTTTGGGGCGGGCGGCGAAGCCGCCC
>DAOTWK010000309.1:0-2352 GCA_034435815.1 Anaerolineae bacterium
GCGAAGCCCGCCGCCCCAAAACCGCGCCTCAGCGCCAGCGCGGGACGTGGGCGAACGCGCTCATCCCGGCGTAGCGGGCCTGGTCGCCCAGTTCCTCCTCAATCCGCAGCAACTGATTGTACTTGGCGACTCGTTCGGAGCGGCACGGCGCGCCGGTCTTGATCTGACCGACGTTCAGCGCCACCGCCAGGTCGGCGATGGTGGCGTCCTCGGTCTCGCCGGAGCGGTGGGAGACGACGACGCCCCACCCGGCCCGCTGGGCCAACTGAACGGCGGCGATGGCCTCGGTGAGGGTGCCAATCTGGTTGACCTTGCAGAGCAGGGCGTTGCAGGAGCCTTCCCGGATGGCCCGCCGGATGCGCTCCACGTTGGTTACCAGCAAGTCATCGCCGACAATCTGGATGCGGTCACCCAGCCGCCGGGTCATCAGCGCCCAACTTTCCCAGTCGTCCTCTGCCAGGCCGTCCTCAATGCTGATGATGGGGTACCTCTCCACCCATGCGGCGTAGAAGTCCACCATCTCAGCGCCGGTCAGTGTGCGACCCTCTTTCTTCAGGACGTAGCGGCCGTCCTCGTAGAACTCGCTGGCGGCGGGGTCCAGAGCAATGTAGATTTGCTCGCCGGGCCGATATCCGGCCTTCCCGATGGCTTCCAGGATAACCTCAATGGCTTCCTCGTTGGTCTTCAGGCTGGGGGCGAACCCCCCCTCATCGCCGACGCCGGTGGAGTAGCCGCGCTTTTTGAGGACGGCCTTGAGGGCATGGTAGACCTCGCTTCCCCACCGCAGCGCCTCGGCGAAGGTTGGCGCGCCGACGGGGGCGATCATGAACTCCTGCAGGTCCGGGCCGTCCACCGCATGCTTGCCGCCGTTGAGGATGTTCATCAGCGGTATGGGCAATACGTGGGCGTAGACGCCGCCGATGTAGCGGTAGAGGGGCATGCGGAGGGCGTTGGCGGCCGCGTGGGCCACCGCCAGCGAGACGCCCAGGATAGCGTTGGCGCCCAGCCGCTCCTTGTTGGGGGTGCCGTCCAATTCCAGCAGATACATGTCAATCCCCAACTGGTCGGTAGCATCCCAGCCGAAAAGTTCGTCGGCAATCAGGTCGTTGACATTCTGGACGGCCTTGAGGACGCCCTTGCCGTTGTAGCGCTGGGGATCTTCGTCCCGCAGTTCCAGGGCCTCGTGGGCGCCGGTGGAGGCTCCAGAGGGGACGGCGGCCCGCCCCCAGGAACCGTCGGCCAGCGCCACCTCCACCTCAATCGTGGGATTCCCCCGAGAATCCAGAATCTCCCGGGCAATGATTTCATCAATGGTCGTATCCATGGCGACTTCTCCTTTCACGGACTGAAATGGCTTCTTATCAAGTATATCACCTTTGCCAGGAACGGCAACCGGGCGCTTAGGGTAAGTCCGTATTGAATTGTGGTGGAATGCAGGGCGGGCTTTCAGCCCAACAGTGCAAATTTTTGTGGCTGTGTCGCTGCGCTCATCGGTTGCGGTTTAGCATAAGGAGTCCGACAATAGTATTTTGCCTGGCGGGTTTCACCCCTTCATCCCCTTTCCCCTCACTTTGGCCTTTTTGCCCACGGTCTTCCTGCATGGGCATCTGGCCGCTTCCACGGCCTAAAAGACAGATTATTTTTCACTGCGGCGGCTTCGCCGCCCGCCGCAAAACCCCATTCCCACCCCCTCCCCGCGCTGCGCAGCGGCGATGGGGAGGGGGCAGGGGGAGAGGCACGCCATGAGACCTTGGAGCGGATTCTGGAATCATATGTCCAGTTGCAATCGCTAGTAGCCCACTACGGCGATGACACAATCGCTTGGGTGCCCGAACGGCAGGTAGAAGTTAGTGCCATGGGCTGGGAATGTCATCACAGCCTTGGTGGCCTTGCAATGATGTAGAAAATGACTTGCCAGCCCGATATCATCCCCTTTGGGTGACGATCGTCACCTTGACAAAAACGGAAACGGGGGTATATTGTATGCAACTTATTGCATATAATAACCCCCGTGGACGAAGAACGCTACGAGCCCATAATCCGTCTGTTCTCCCTCCTGGGCCATCCGGCGCGCCTGCGGATTCTGGATATTCTGCGGCGCGGGGAATCTTGTGTCTGTCACCTGCAGGCCGCGCTGGGGGTCCCCCAACCCTATGTCTCCCAGCAGTTACGGGTGCTGCGGGAGGCCGGCCTGATTTCCCAGCGCCGGGAGGGGCTTTTTATCTACTACCGGTTGGTTGATCCCCGGGTGGAACGGCTACTGACGGAGGTCCTGGGGCCGGTGACGGAAGAGGCCCCCATTCCGCAGTGCCCCTGTCCACATTGTTTGAAATGACAGAATGACCAATGATC
>DAOTWK010000310.1:0-7465 GCA_034435815.1 Anaerolineae bacterium
GTGAGCCTATCTACCCTCTCTCAATTCCGGCAGCAACTCGTAGGGTTGCTGCACCTTTACAATTGGGCCGATAGTGGGATGGACCTGATAGACGCCCTCTCCTCTGCCCAGGGGGAGCGTTAGGTGATGGAATTGAGCCTCCAGCCGGCCTTCCGCGGCCGGTATTACAGCGAGATCTCCAAGCCCACTTGCTCTTTTCCCCTCACCGAACGCCATAGTATGCCCCTCCTGACCCACTACCTCCCGCTCCCCTACCGGCGACCCTTCCGGCTCCTGACGGTGGACATCCCCTCCTACCCCCGCCCCTTCACCACCTACCTGAAAGACCGAGAGGTCATCTACTCCCCCAATCCCACCCCCAGCCAGAAGCCGGTAGCCGTCGGTCCCGTCCACTCTCTCCTCACCTTCCTGCCGGAGCGGGAGAAGACAGAGCCGGCGCAGGCGGTCCCCCTGGATGTCCCGCGGGTGGTGACCAATAGAAGGGAGTTCAGATGGCTCGGGGGCAAGGTTCCCGGTGGCTCCAGGCCCAGAAGCAGGCCGACCCTTCTTTCCCGGCTAATCAGACCTTGGTGAAGGGGGATAGCCGCTATAGCCCGCCCGACTTCATCTATTCCCTGGTGATGAAAGCCGAGACGAACGGGCGGGTCTGGCTGCGGGGCAACCGGATTGTCTTTGGTCCTCCTCTGCAAGCGTCCTCCCGCAGGGGTCACCCCCGCTGATAAGGTGCGGCGGTTCGCCCGGTTTCAGACCGGGTTAGGGGTATTTTTGTCCAAAGTCCAGTCATTCACACCCAAGGAGGTTTTCCCCATGGACGAGCAAGAAATGAAGCAATTGGTGGACGCTCTCCATCGCTATTTCAACCGCGCCCGGCCCGATGACGACGCCCACAATGCCGCCATCAGCCGCGCCGATCGCGAGCGCTATGGCGGACAAATGTTGCTGTTGGGCCCGGCGGTCATCATTGAGGGACTACGCAATATGGTAATGAGGCAGACCATAGCCTTTCGCGACGATGCGGCGGCCGACCAGGAACTGCAAATCCTCGGTCTACACCTTCTCTTCTGCTACGGCAGTCTGGTCAGGGCCTACGGCGCAGGCGGCGTGGTAAGCCTGACTGCACTCGGATTGCTGCCCTCCGCAGACGAGGATGTCGTTGCGCTTATCGCTTGTACGTTAGGCCTCCTCGCCGGCGATGAGTCACCGATGCTCAAGATATCCTTGCAGGCTGCTGCAAAACCCCTCCAGAATGAAGTCAACCGTCGCTACGGCACGGCCTGCAAAGTATCGCTTGCCTGGGCTCTGTTGCGCTTAGAGGTCCCGGCACCGTTCCGAACCCACGCTATCCCAGCCCTGGCGCTTGTGACCTCCGAATCCCGCCAAAATCTGGAGCGGCTGGCCGGTTCCCGCCAGCGACATAGCCAGCGGTATCTGGACTCGTTGGTGCTCAGGGCAGTCATTTTGGACATCGCCTCCGCCGGACGGGCCTTTCCTGGCTGGCAACGCAGATGAGGTGGGAAGGTGCAGATGACCACCGATCTGGATGATCTGGACTATCGCCAACGGGTCGCCTGCTTGCTGGGCGCAGTGCAGCGGTTGAGCGACCGGCAGGCCCGCCGTGCCCTGGAACGGAACCACACCCTGCTCACCGACCCCCGCTGGTGGCCGGTTGTTCTGAGCATCCTGACGATACCGCCAACGCCCCGTCCCACCCTGCCGGGACTGGAGGAGATGTGGTTCCCGACCGTGCCGGGAATGCCCACGCGGGCGACGGTCATCCCCGCCGATGTAGAACCGCTGGCCTCACTCGTCTGGCCGGTGCTCGCTCGCCTGCCGCCCCGCCGCCTCGGCCCGGCCGGCGCCGTCAACCTGCTCCTGGCCGCTCCGGATGCTGCAGCCTTTGCCAACGAGTTGAGCAGGCTCTCATCGCTGATGGACGACGCCTTTTTCCAGATGCTCCTGAACCTGTCGGGGGAGGCAGAACGGCTGGGCCTGGAGGCTTTTGTCCGGCAGGTGGAGGAACTCCGGTGGCTCCTCCTGTCCATCCGCACCCGGCAGGTTCTGATCGAACTGGCAGCGCAGGTCGTCCACGCCCGCTCCGACCACGAGGCCGCCTCCCTGGTGGTTCGGCGGGCGCGCACAGCGCCCCAATGGCTTCGGACGGGCCTGGAGGCAATGATTTCCCACCTCCGAGGGCAGGACCCGTACGCGGCTGTCGCCCTTGCGCTGCACAAAGCCCTTACGGCGCTGCAGGCCGAAGCGGCCATCGTCGCCCACCTGGAAAGGTGGCGTCCGTTGCAGCAGTTTCTCCGCTATCACCGCCTGTTGCAGAAAGCGCCCTTTTGTCCGGGGGAGGACTGGCTGGCCCGCTGTGGCGGCCGGGCCAAAACCTTCCTTCTCCAATTGGCCCAGGCCCAGGACGTCCGGACGGCGGCGCTGTTCCAGATGGCCCTGGCCGATTCACCGGCGGAAGAAGAGAAAGCCATCGCCTCCGAGCCGCGCCTGCTTTCCGCCGCAAGAGAACAGCAGGCCCGGGTCCTGGCCGCCAGTGCTGAACAGCAGGGTCAGCACACTCTGGCCGCCAAACTCTCATCGGCGGCCCGCCGCATCGCCACCCTGTTGGACGAACTCGCCCGGCCCGAACAAAACCCGATTGTCCATCTGGCCGAACAGGTGGAGCGGGGCCAATTGTCCCTGGACGATGCGCTGGCCCAAGTGGAGGCACCGCCGTTGCGGGCTATCGTGCGCATCCCCCATCTCGCCGCGCTGAATGAACGGATCACGCTCCTGCTCCGGTCCGGCGACCTGCGTCGGGCCGAACTCCTGGCCACCCTGAACTACGCCGCTGCTCGGCAGACCGGCCAGGCCAACATCCACGCCGACGCGGCTATCTCGCTGGCCGAGGTCAAGAGCGAACGGGGCAAACACCGCGAAGCGGCCTCCCTATTCAAGGAAGCGGCGCGCCTGGCCGAGCCGATGGACGACCCTCGGCGGCTGATCCTGGCTATCGGTCCCCTGGGCACGGCTTATCTGGAACTGGGCGACTATGCGGAGGCCCGCCGTTGCTACGAGCGCGCCCTGGACCTGGCCCGCGCTGCCGGAGAGGAGGGGCTGGAAATTGCCGCGCTGGGCAACCTGGCCAACCTCTGCCTCCAGACCGGCGACCCGGACGCGGCCCTTGCTTTTTCGGCCCAATCACTGGCCCTGGCCCGCAGCCTCGGCGATGCCGATCAGATCGCCCAGAGCCTGGGCGCCCATGCCGCAGCGCTGCACCGGACCGGACGCCTGGAAGAAGCGATAGACCTCTATAGCCAGGCTCTGCAAGCCCTGCGCGAAACCCCCGACATCGGGAGCGAAATCCGCAAACGCCTCAACCTGGGCCAGGCGCTGGCCGAGATGGGCAGAATTGAGGCGGCGTTGGCCGAACTGGAGCGGGCGCATCACCTTGCCGAACGGACCGGCAACCGGCCCGCACAGGCCGGCGCCTTGGCTGCCATCGGCGGCCTGCACCTCCGCCGCGGAGACCCGGCTCGCGCCCTGGAGTTTCTGGAACAGGCCCTGGTGGTGGAAGATGGCCTGGGGCCGCCGGAGAAGGCCACCTGCTGGCTACAGATCGCCGGCGTTCAGATAGACCTGGACCAGTTGACCTTCGCCGAACGGGCTCTGGACCAGGCCGTTGCCATCGCTGCGTCCGTCCCCAACTTGCGCCTGGAGGCCGCCGTGGCCCTCTATCGGACGCGCCTCCAGGCCGAACGCGAGCAGTGGCTGGAGAGCGAAGCCACTGCACGGCGGGCGCTGGCCCTGGCGCAACAACTGCGGGACAGGGGGCTGGAACTGGCCGCGCTGAGCCTCCTGGGCCGGGCCTGCGAGGCCCAGGAGCAACTTGCTGAAGCGGAGCAGTGGTACACGCAGGCGCTGGACCAGGCCCGGCAGGAGCGTCGCCGGGCCGAAGAGGTCAGCGCCCTCCTGCACCTGGGCATCCTCTGGGCCAGGCAGAACCGGTTCCCCGACGCCCAAAGGACGCTGCAGGCTGCCCTGGAGGGGGCCGCAACGCTGGGGTTGATCCACCTGCAATACTACGCCTACTATCATCTGGGCCTGCTCTACGCCGCAACCGACGACCTGCTGCGAGGTCTGGAACACCTGAAAGCGGCCATCGCGTTGTTGGAACAACTGTACGCGGCCCTGAGCCAGGTTGAGGCCTTTGAACGACGCTATGCCGCCGGCCGGCGGGATATCTATCGTTTGGCCGCCGAGACCGCGTTGCGCCTGGGCCGGCCCCTGGAGGCACTGGAGATACTGGACCAGGGGCGGGCCCGCCGGCTGGCGCGACGCCTGTCCCAGCGGGAGGCCCTCCCGCCCGTCGTGCCCCAGGAATTGCGGAACCGCTATGCCCGCACCCTCCAGGCGGTGCAGTTCCTGCGCAATGCGGTTTACGGTGAGCCGTCCTGGGGCGCCCGGGTGATGGAAGAGGTGCGGCTCGGAATGGAGATGCTGGGCAAGGCCAAGAGCAGGGAAGAGCACGAGCGGCTGGTGGCTCAGGCCAGGACGCGGGAGCAACAGCAGATGCGCCAGGCGCTGACCGGGGCGGAGGCCGAACTGGAGGAGATCATCCGCGAGGTGCGGGAGTATCTGCCCGGTTTTGATCCCCAGGTCGCCCTGCCCCCGCTGGATTGGAACGAGATCGGCTGCGACCCGACCACGGCGGTGGTGGCCCTGTTCGTCGGCCAGCAGGTCGGCGCTGCCGTCATCCTTCATCCCTCCGGTGTGCGCACTGTCGACCTGCCGGGCCTCCGCCGCGCCGAGGTGGACCGTCTGCTATACGACCTGCCCGAACCGCTGGCCCGGATTCGCGAAGAGGCCCAACGTCAACTCGCCCAAAGGCCCGACCAGGTTGGCACTGCAGTCCTCTCCGTGCACTACCTGACGTTGCGCTGGATGCTTGAGCAGGCAAAGTCTGTGCAACCGGGCTGGCAGGTGGCCCTGCGGACCCTCATCTCGGAGAAAAGAGAGGCGGACGAACTGGGCCGCATCCGCAGGCGGCTCAAGGAACGCGAAATCCCCGTTCCTGAGCCGGAGAAAACCCTGTTTGACCTGGAGGACTCCCAGCGGTTGACCCTGTGGCAGCGCCTGCTGGACGATATGGCCGGCGAACTGCGGGCGCGGCTGTGGCAGCCCCTTCTGCCCATCTTGCGGGAACTCGGCGTCGGGCGGGTCGTCCTCATCCCCGATGCGGCCCTCCACACCCTCCCCCTGGCCCTCGGCCTGGCCGACGACGCGGGCGCGCCGGCGGTGGCTATGGCCCCCAGCCTGCGGCTGTATGCCCATTCTCTTCGCCGCTTGCGGGAGCAGACACCGTGGGAAGACACCCTGATACTGATCGCCAATCCTACCGGCGACCTGATAGCCGCCGATATAGAGGCCGACCTGCTGAGCGACCTCTTCGCCGCCCATGGCCGGGTCTCCTTCGCCCTGACCGGCGAGGCGGCGACGATGGAGAACGTCATCGCCACTGCCCGCCTCGGCCGCTACTGGCACTTTGCCGGCCACGCCCGCTACGAATGGTGGGACCCCTCCCTCTCGGCGTTGCGTCTGGCGAATGGGCATCTGCCGCTCTTCTGGGCCTCCATCTGGCTGGACCTGCGCGCGACGCGGCTGGTCGTCCTCAGCGCCTGCGAGACCGGCATCACATCGGCCCGCGACCCGGCCCAAGAGTTTGAGGGGCTGTTCTCCGCCTTCCTGGTCGCCGGCGCCCCGGCCGTCCTGGCTTCGCTGTGGCCCGTTGAGGAACTCTCCACTGCCCTCCTGGTCCACCGCTTCTACCAGTACCATCTGGGCGACCCCGGCGCGGGCATCGCCCCCCACCCACCCGCCGAGGCGCTGGGCGCGGCGCAACGTTGGCTGCGCTCTCTGCCGGCCAGGGAGGCATCCCAACATCCGCTGGTGGAGGCCGTGTGCCGTCAGAACCCGAAGCGGGGTAGTCCCATCTGGCAACAGTTGCTTGCACTGGAATGCGGAGTAGAATATCCCTACGACAACCCCTACTTCTGGGCCGGTTTCGTGTTGATCGGCACATAACAAGGATCAAACAATGGACCACTCGTTCCACCAATCCGTCTCTCTGACTTGCCCCCGCTGCGGGCAAGCCTTTACTGCCAAAATCTGGCTCATCGTGGACGGGGCCGCGCGGCCCGACCTGCTGGAGCAAGCCCGCGCCGACGCGCTCCATACCCTCACCTGCCCCCACTGCGGGCAAGAAGGCCAAGTGGATGTCCCGCTGCTCCTCTACCTCCCCTCCCCCCTTGAGAGAGAGGTCGGGGGCCCCTCCCTCCTCTTCTCCCCGGCCCGGCAGACCACTGCCGAACAGGACCGGGAGCACGCGGCGGGCCTGCTGGCCCGGCTGCGCGAACGGATGGGAGAAGAGTGGCGGGACGAGTGGGTGGCGCAGATGCGGGTCGTGCCGCGGCAACTCCTCCCCCTGGCTCTCAGCGAAGGGTGGGAAGCAGCGCAGCAGAGGATGGCCGACTGGGCCGAAGAGATGCGGGAGGCTGCCGAGCAATTGGAGCAAGAGGCGATCGCCGCCCGCGAGGCATTGGAGGGCCTACTGCCGGAAGAGCGGGCACGGGCAATCCTGGAACGAGTACTGGCGGGAGAGCCTATCGGCATAAAGCCGGACGACCTGGACAACACCTTCTTCCAGGTGCTGGAGGCGATGCGGGTAGAGGCGGAGCCAGGCAGCGAGCGGGCTCAGCGGCTGGAGGCATTGGAGGCCCAGATGCGCCAGATACGCCAACAAATAGGGCGATCACGAATCCTGGAGGAGGCCGCCTCTATGCTTCCGGCTCTCCAGCAGTTCGTCCAGGCCGATACGTGGGACGAATCCCGCCGCATCCTGGAAGCCCACCCCGAACTCCTGAGCGACGAGGCCGACGGTCTCCTGGGCCAACTGCTGGCGGCTGCTCAGGCCCAGGGCGATGAGGACGCTGCGCACTTCCTGGAGGAGCACCGCGCCCTGCTGCGCCGCTGCCGGGAGGCCGGCGTCCCCCGCGCCTTTGCCGAGAAACAATTACCCGCCGAGGCGCTGGCCGCTGCCGAAGCCGCCGGCCTAACCCCCGAACAAGCCCTCGAAATGGCCCACCTGGCCGCCGAAATGTTGCAAGAACGGCTGGCCGAATTGGTCGCCAGCGGCGCCGAAATCCGCTCCCCGGAGGACCTGGAGCGCCTGCTGGCCGAACACCCTGACCTGCGACAAGAACTGGAAGAAGCAGCCCGCCGGGCCACAGGCTCCCCTCTCTCGCCGGCTGGGAGAGCGGCCGGGGGTGAGGGCATTCCCATTCCCCCCCGATTCGCCGCCGACCTCCGCCGCGCCCTGGCGGGACTGGCCCGCTTTGAACAAACCGGCGACCCTTTCGCTCTGGACGAGGCCATAGCCGCCTGGGAGCGGATATTGAACGATGCCCACTTTGCC
>DAOTWK010000311.1:0-4249 GCA_034435815.1 Anaerolineae bacterium
ATGCGTGAA
Source organism: Anaerolineae bacterium (assembly GCA_034435815.1). Taxonomy (GTDB): domain Bacteria; phylum Chloroflexota; class Anaerolineae; order B4-G1; family DUEL01; genus SpSt-77. The sequence goes on from DAOTWK010000311.1 coordinate 10, forward strand.
ACGTGCAATACGTGAAACGTGCAATACGTGAAACGTGAGGAGGTGAGCAATGTACATTTTTAAGGCCGCAGTAGTCGGTGCCGGGACGATGGGCGGCGAGATTGCCCAAGTCATCAGTTTCTCCGGCCTGCCCGTCGTCCTCAAAGACATTGACCAGACCATGCTGGACCGGGGAATGGCCAAGGCCCGCGAAATCTATCAGCGTCGGGTGGAAAAGGGCAAGATGAGCGCGGGCGAGATGCAGGCCAAAATGGACCTCATCACCCCCACCCTCACCTACGAGGGCTTTGAGGACGTGGACATCGTCATTGAGGCCGTCCCGGAGCGAATGGACATCAAGAAGCGGGTGTTCCAGGAACTGGATGAGGTCTGCCCAGAGCAGACCATCTTCGCCAGCAACACCTCGGCCCTCTCCATCTCCGAGATGGGCGCGGCCACGAAGCGCCCCCACAAGATGATCGGTATGCACTTCTTCAACCCCGCCAGCGTGATGAAACTGGTGGAGGTCATCCCCGGCCTGGACACCAGCCAGGAGACGGTGGACGACGTGGTGATGTTCACTGAGAGCCTGCGCAAAATCCCCGTCGTCGTCCAGGAGTGCCCGGGCTTCCTGGTCAACCGTCTGCTCATGCCCTACCTGAATGAGGCAACGAAGGCGCTGGAGGAAGGCGCCGCCACCGCTACCGAGATTGACCGCGCAGTGGTGGAGTGGGGCATGCCGATGGGGCCCTTTACGCTGATGGACATGCTGGGCCTGGATGTCTGCGCGCATGTCGGCCAGTACCTCTTCAGCGAGTACGGCGACCGGATGGAGCCGGCCCGCCTTTTTGAGAAACTGGTCGCCGCCGGCCGTCTGGGCGAGAAGACGGGCGCCGGGTTCTACGACCATCCGGGCGGCGAGTCCGAGGTCGTCTACGGGATGATTAAGGAACTTCAGGAATCGGGCGCGGTCCGCACCGGGACGAAGTTTTCGGTGGAGCGGCTGATGTACCCGCTCATCAACGAGGCCGCCCTCTGCGTCCAGGAGCACATCGCCAGCATCAGCGACATTGACATGGCGATGGTCGCCGGCACCGGCATGACCTACGGCGGGGAGCGCATCGGCCCCCTGGCGATTGCCGACAAAATCGGCCTGGACGTGGTGGTCGCCAAATTGGAGGAACTGGCGAAGGAACTGGGCCCCCGCTTCCTGCCTTCCCGCCCGCTGAAACTGCGCGTCCGCGCCGGGCACCTGGGCGTGAAGACGGGCAAGGGGTTCCACGAGTACGCGTGAACCGGGCCTCGATGACACCGCATAAACGGAATACGGAGTACGCAATACGTCCGTACTCCGTATTCCGTACTCCGTATTTTGTGAGCCAAAAGGAGGAACATCATGGGCAACTGGCAGTACATCCGAACCGAAATTGAAGACCGCATCGCCACCCTCACCATTGACCACCCACCCGTCAACTCCTTCAACCGGCAGGTGGTGACCGAACTGGAGGAGGCCATTGACGAACTGCTGGCCAACGACGAAGTAAAGGCTATCGTCATCACCGGCGGCGGGACCAATGCCTTCGTCGCCGGAGCAGACATCCCGGAGATCAAGGCTCTGCTGGATAACCCCGGCGAGAACTACGCAGCATCCCGCGAGTTCATTGAGAAGGGCCAGCGGCTGTTCCTGAAGATTGAACGGGCCACCAAGCCCGTTATCGCCGCCATCAACGGCTTCGCGCTCGGCGGTGGTCTGGAACTGGCCATGGCCTGCCACATGCGCGTCTGCTCGGACCGGGCTCGCCTGGGCCAGCCGGAAATCAACCTGGGCATCATCCCGGGCTGGGGCGGCACCCAGCGGCTGTCCCGCATCGTCGGCAAAGGCAAGGCCATAGAACTTATCCTTACCGGCGATATGATTACTGCCCAGGAGGCCTATCGCCTCAACCTGGTCAACAAGGTCGTCCCGGCAGGTGCCGTTCTCAAGGAAGCGCGCGACCTGGCCCGCAAGATCGTTTCCAAGTCCAAATTCCCCATCGCCGCCGCGCTGCGCGCCATTGAACAGGGCCTGGCGTTGCCCATTGAGGAGGGCCTGCGGGTGGAGGCCGAGCAGTTCGTCAGCCTGGCCGAAACCGAGGACATCCGCGAGGGCATCAACGCCTTCCTGGAGAAGCGACAGCCGCAGTTCAAGGATCGGTAACAAGGAGTATGTCGCACGGAGCAGGTCGCAGGGAGCAAGGCGGGAGGCCGAAAAAGTACGAGGATCCAGAAATCTACCGGTTGGCCAAGCAGATAGCGGTGAAATCCACCAGATGACGCTGGAGGAACTGCCCAGGTTTGAGATGTACGAAGAGGGCAGCCAGATTCGCGGTCGTCCAAATCGGTGGTGGCGAACTTTGTGGAAGTCTATGGGATGAAGCGCTACCCGGGTGATGGGGTCTGTTACCTGACATCCTCTCTGGCTTCCTGCGACGAGATTGAGTCGCACCTGGAAATGCTCCAACGAGACCGGTTCGCTGGCCCCCGAGCGGTTTGAGTACTTCTACACCCAGTACCGCAGACGGGGTGCGATGCTCTACAACGACCGCGAAGCCGCTATCCAGGGCCGCGTATGACCCTGCGACCTGCGATCCTGCAATCTGCGACCCTGCACATTGGGAGGTGACGTATGGACTTCGCCCTCAGCGAAGAGCAACGGATGTTCCGCGATATGTTCCGGAACTTCGCCGCCAAAGAGGTCGCTCCCCGGGCCGAGGAGATAGACCATGCGGAGACCCTTCCGAAGGAAATGCTCCGCAAGGCGGCCGACCAGGGATTCCTGGGCGCGACGGTCCCGGAAGATTACTATGGTGCGGCGCTGGATAACGTCAGTTACGCCCTTCTGCTGGAAAACCTGGCAACGGCCTGCGCGTCCTTGGCAGTCACCGTGGCGGCCCACGTGAGTCAGGTGGCGATGAGTATCCTGGACTTCGGCACTGAGGCCCAGAAAGAAGAATGGCTGCCCGCCCTGGCCGGAGGTGAAGCCATTGGCGCCTTCGCCCTCAGCGAGCCGGACGCCGGGAGCGATATGCTGGCCCTGGAAACCCGCGCCCGCTACGAGGGCGACGAAGTCGTCCTGGACGGCATCAAAACCTGGGTGACCAACGGCGAATTAGCGGGCCTCTTCCTGGTCTTCGCCCGCGGCCCCCAGGGCATGGATGCCTACCTGGTCCCGCGCGACACCCCCGGCCTGACCGTCGGCTACCGCGAGCCCACGCTGGGCCTGCGCTCCGCCTACTTCAACACCATCTACCTGGAAAGTTGCCGCGTTCCCCAGAATTACCGCCTGGGCGGGCCGGGAGAGGGAGCGGCAATCGCCGAGCGCGCCGTGGACCGGATGGCCGTCGCGCTGGCGGCTGTGGGATTAGGCCTGGCCGAATCCTCGGTGGACGTCGCGGCCCAGTACTCCACAGAGCGGGTCCAGTTCGGCGTCCCCATTGGCAAAAAACAGGCCATCCAGCACTATATCGCCAACGCCTACACCGAGACGGAAGCGCTGCGCTACCTGGTCTATCGGGCGGCCTGGCTGATGGACCAGGGAGAGGACTTCTCGGTAGACGCATCGGTCGCCAAAGCGTTCGGCGCCCGCATCGCCCGCAGCGTCACCAACTGGATGCTCCAGGTCCTGGGCGGCTACGGCTTTATGGAGGACTACCCGATGGCCCGCAAGTATCGGGATGCCCGTGTCCTGGGCATCATCGGTGGCCCGACAGAAGTCCACGCCTTCCGCGTCGCGCGGCACATCCTCGCACAGAAGGACCTGGAAATCGTGCCCTGGCATCAGTAAACGGAATACGGAACCCGCAATACGAAGTACGGAGGTCCCTATGGATTTCACTTTTTCGCCCGAACACCAGGCCCTGCGCCGAATGATCCGGGAGTTCGCCGAGACGGAGATCGCGCCTGTTGCGGCGGAACTGGACCGGGAGCACAAAGTCCCCTTTGAGATTATGCGGAAATTGGGCGAAATTGGCCTGCTGGGCGTCTGCTTCCCCCAGGAGTACGGCGGGATGGGTGCGGGCGAGACCGGTTACTGCATCCTGATGGAGGAACTGGGCCGTGTCTGCGCCAACACCGCCGTGAACGTCGGCGCCCATATCGGCATCGGCGCAATGTGCATCCACCTGGACGGTACCCCGGAGCAGAAGCGCAAGTACCTGACCCCCCTAGCGCGCGGGGAGAAAATCGCCGCCTTCGGCCTCACCGAGTCCAACGCCGGTTCCGA
>DAOTWK010000312.1:0-4683 GCA_034435815.1 Anaerolineae bacterium
GGATGGAGACCTGCAGTTCGCGGGCGATGGCCTCGTTCAGTTTATCTATCAATTTGGTGCTCATCCTGCCTCCCTGTTTAGCAAGCAAATTGAGATGGGCTTGAGTGATTTTCTTGCAACACGAATCGGGATGGATGCCGGAGAGATGGCTGTCGGACTTATATCGCGTCCTCCAGAGCCTCTACCAGCATGTCAATCTCCTGGCGCGGGTTCATCTCGGTCACGCAGACCAGCATGTGGTTCTGGAGATGGGGGTAATCCCGTCCCAGGTCGTACCCTCCGATGATGCCCCATTCGTCCAGCAGATAATCGTTGATTTCTTTGACAGGCTTGGGACAACGGACGACAAACTCTTTGAAGAACGGTTTTTCTCGCAGGACGGTGTATCCGTCCAGTTGGTCAATCCGGTCGGCGGCGTAGTGGGCCTTATGGTAGCAGAGTTGGGCCACCCGGCGCATCCCGCAGCGGCCCAGCGCGGCCATGTAGACCGCCGCCGCCAGCGCAACCAATCCCTGGTTGGTACAGATGTTGGAGGTAGCCTTCTCTCGCCGGATGTGCTGTTCGCGGGTGGAGAGGGTGAGGACGAATCCCCGCTTTCCCTCGGCGTCCACCGTCTGCCCGACCAGACGCCCGGCCATCCGGCGGACGTACTCCATACGGGTGGCGAAGAAGCCCAGGTACGGGCCGCCGAAGTTGAGGCCGGCCCCCATACTCTGGCCTTCGCCGACGACGATGTCGGCGCCGAAGGCTCCCGGTGGCTTCAGCATCCCCAGCGCGATGGGGTCGGCCACCACCACCAGCAGGGCCCCGGCCCGGCGGGCCGCCTCCGCATACGGGCTCAGGTCCTCAATCCGGCCCAGGAAATCCGGGTACTGGACGATGAGACAGGCCGTCTCTTCATCCACCAGGTCAGTCACCGGCTGGGAACCGTCCCCGGCATCACCCACGATGTTCAGCCCCATACCCTGAGTGTAGGTGCGCACGACGGCGCGGTATTCGGGGTGAACCCAGGGGGAGAGGACAATCTTGCGCCGCTTCAGGCGATGAACGTTAATGGCAGTGATGACGGCCTCAGCGGTCGCCGTGGCCCCGTCGTAGTGGGATGCGTTGGAGACCTCCATACCAGTTAACTCGCAGATCATCGTCTGATACTCAAAGATGGCCTGAAGGGTCCCCTGGCTGACTTCTGGCTGGTAAGGGGTGTAGGCAGTGTAGAACTCCCCCCGGCGCAGGACGGCGTCTACCACAGCAGGGACATAGTGGCGATAGGCGCCCGCGCCCAGGAAGCAGGGACCGTCGGCGGTGGTGAAATTGGTAGAGGCCAGTGTTTCCAACTCCCAGCGTACCTCCATCTCCGAGAGGGCCGGCGGGAGGTTCAGGTCGGGAAACCGAACCCGCTCGGGGACGTCCTGGAACAACTCCTCCACCGACCGGACGCCGATGGCTTCCAACATTGCTTTGCGGTCTTCGTCAGAGTGAGGAATGAAAGTCATAACGAGCCTCCAGATAGAGCGATGGGAGGTTGGGAGAATGTCATTTATCCCCAATCTCTCTGGGTCAGTAGGTGATCTCCAGTAGCCCTTCCGCGATCTGGCGCAATGCACTGGCGGGCATCTCCGCCAGTTTCATCGCCACCTCCAGGTAACTCCGATTGATGGGGCGGGAGACGAAGGCCTGAATTTCCGGCGGGAGTTGCCGGAATACGCGAAAAGCCTGCTGTTCGGCTTCCCATTCTCCGATCAGCCCGGATGAGTCCAAGAAGTACTCTACAGGACGATTCAGGGCGTCTGCCAGCACCTCCAGTTCCGTCATAGGAATGGGTTGCTCTCCCTGCTCATAGGCCGCAATGCGGCGCACAGAACATCCCAGCAATTGGGCCAGGTCTTTGCGGCTCTTGCCTGCCTCTTTGCGAGCCTGTTGCAACAGGGCCCCAATCATACGATGACGGATAGCCAGAATCTCCTGCACCGGCGGTGCAGGCTCTTCGCTCAACAGTTGGACGTCGTAGTCCCAGAAGTGCTGGACCGGTACATCCAGGAAAAAGGCCAGGGCCTCCAATTCGGGCAGCGATATCGGTTTTCGCCCCTCTTCGTAGGCCGTGATAGTGCTGACCGGGACACCCAACCAGTTCGCGCACTCCTGTTTAGTGCGACCTGCCCGCACCCTTGCGTCCTGTAAAAGAACACCGATCATCCGATTTCGCAGAGCGATGGCTTCTTTATCCATCTATCTCCTCTCCCCGTTTGGGGAATCTCATCCCTCAGGCTGACACCCCCAGCGAGGTAATTATAGCACAAAGTGATTTGACCACAAAATGAGAGCGCGGTATACTTGGCGGTGTTTCCCCTAAGGGGCGCTGAAGAGAATGCCGCCCTACTCAGCATTCCAGAATCAGGAGGTGCCGAAATGAATAGCCGGTTCCCTGGATGGGGACGTGTGGCGGTTTTGCGGACGAGACCGGAGACGGTCCTGGAAGATTACGCGCGGCTGATGGAACTGGCAGGCTTTCGGGAAGCCCTGCCAGCGGATAAAGAGACCATCCTGAAAATCAACATCTCCTGGCAGACCTGGTATCCGGCTTGCTCCACTGCACCCTGGCAACTGGAGGGAGTGGTCCGGGCCCTGCTGGCGGCGGGATACCGTAATCTCATCGCGGCCCAGAATAACACCGTTGTGGTGGATGCCTATGTCGGCGAGCGGAACAACAAACACCTCTACGTGGTGCAGAAGTACGGCCTTCGCAACGTCCATCTCTACGAGCCCCAATACCGCTGGGTGCGCTACGAGCCCAAACGGCCATTTCTGGTGCTGGATCAGGTCTATCCGGAAGGGGTCTACATTCCGGAAATTCTCATCGGGCGGAATATCATTCAGCTGCCCACAGTCAAGACTCATGTATTCACGACAATTACCGGCGCGATGAAAAATGCCTTTGGCGGACTTCTGGGCACCAAACGGCACTGGACCCACTCCGTCATCCACGAGACGCTGGTGGACCTGCTGATGATCCAGCAGGACATCCACCCGGGCCTTTTCGCCGTGATGGACGGGACCTTCGCCGGGGACGGTCCGGGCCCCAGGGCGATGCGCTGGCATGAGAAGGACGTTATTCTGGCCTCCGCCGACCAGGTCGCCATAGACGCGATTTCGGCTCACTTACAGGGGTTTGACCCCCTGTCCATCCCCTTCATCCGCATTGCGCACGAAATGGGCCTGGGCGTGGGCGACCCGCGTCAGATAGAGATTGTGGGCGAGGACCCGGAGTGGGTGCTCTCCCAGAACTGGGGCTTCATCCAGGAGGACACTTTTGCCAGTCGGGGGCAGAAGATGATTTACCATGGCCCTCTCAAGCCGTTTGAGAAACTGCTCCTGCGCACCCCCATTGTCCCCTGGTCCTACTTTGCTTCCAATTTCTATCACAATGTGTACTGGTATCCCTTTGTGGGGCGCAAACGGGTGGAGGCGGCGCTGCAGACGAAGTGGGGGCGGTTGTTCACGGGGTATGGAGCGGAGGCGGGGTACGAGGGCGCGGTGATGCCGGGGATGGAGCCGCGAACAGTGATGACGGCGGCTGTGGGGCTATCGCTGCTGGCGGCGGGAATTGTCGCGGGGGCATGGTGGTTGAGTCGGAGGAGGAAATAAGCCACGCGGGCCTGGCATAGACGCGAAGTTGGGGGGCGGGCGGCGAATGCCGCCCGCCCCCCAACCCTTTTCTACGGCAGCGGGGCTCCCATAGGGTCCTACTTAAGGAAATCCTTCAGCCGGCGAGCATGCGCGGGGTGACGGAGGCGGCTCAGAGCCTGGGCTTCTATCTGCCGCACCCGCTCTCTCGTGACACCCAGCTTCCTCCCCACCTCTTCCAGCGTGTACGTCTCACCGTCCACCAGCCCGTAGCGGAGTTGAAGGACCCGCACTTCCCGGGGCGGCAATTCCTGAAGAATTTCCATAATCACGTCCCGCAGCATAGAGGCGCTGACCGCCTCCACAGGGACAACAGCCCCCTCGTCCTCAATGAAATCCCCCAGCGCGCTTTCTTCTTCGTCGTCGGTGGGCATATCCAGGCTTAGCGGACGGCGGGCAAAGGTAATCATCTGCTCCGCCTTCTGGGTGGGAATATCCATCGCCTGGGCCAACTCCTCGCTGCTGGGCTCCCGGCCCAGTTCCTGAGTCAGCCGGTGAGAGACCCGCATCAGCCGGTTGATCTGGTCGCCCATGTGGACAGGGACGCGAATGGTGCGGGATTGATCGGCGATAGCCCGCGTGACTGCCTGGCGGATCCACCACGTCGCATAGGTGGAGAATTTGTGCCCCAGACGGTAATTGAATTTATTGGCCGCACGGATGAGGCCGATATTCCCCTCCTGGATAAGGTCCAAGAAAGAGACCCCCCGGCCAATGTACTTTTTGGCCACCGAAATGACCAGGCGGGCATTAGCGCGAATGAGGTGGTCTCGGGCCGCCAGGCCATCTTCCACCAGAGCCTGGAGTTCCCTGCGCCGCTCCGGGTCCAGCCCGTCCTTCCGGAGTTCCTTTTCTGCCAGCCGTCCCCGCTCCATCCGCTTGGCCAGTTCTATCTCTTCCTCCTGGGTCAGCAGCGGGACCTGTCCAATCTCTTTCAGGTACAGACCGATGGTATCATCTATCTCTACGGCGCGGAAATAGGTCTCTTCATCCGCAGCGAGG
>DAOTWK010000313.1:0-1577 GCA_034435815.1 Anaerolineae bacterium
CGTGATGGTCGGACGGGTTTACGCCGTCGTGATAGGGATCCAGCAAATCATTACTGCGGTTGGGATGGGAGGCGGCTGACTCTCCGGCCTGCCCGTACCGTCCCCATAAAATGGCTATGTACTGGGTAGACATACAAACCGAAGGAGAATGGCCGCTGGACCTGGAAGTCCTGCGGCAAACCGCTGTGGCGACGTTACTGCACCAGGGCGCGCCGGATGTGGAGGTGGCAATCGTTATCACGGATGACGAGAGCCTGCAGGAACTCAACCGCCGCTTTCGGGGCATAGACGCGCCCACCGATGTGCTGGCATTCCCCAACGAGAGCCGGGGTCCCTTTGTCAGCGCGCCGGGTCTTCCCCGCTACTTGGGCGATATTGCCATTTCTTACCCCCGCGCGGTTGAACAGGCGGCCGAAGCCGGCCATACCGTCCAGGCCGAACTCCAGTTGCTGGTCGTCCACGGGGTCCTTCACCTGCTGGGGCACGATGACCAGCAGGAGCCAGAGCGGGCCCGAATGTGGGCCGCCCAGGAAGCCGTTCTGCGGGCCCTGGGAGTCGCTGTCCATCTCCCCGAATGATGCGCCGCCACTCTCGCCTTCTTGAAGCGTTTGGCCACGCCTTCTCTGGCCTCTTTCTTGCTTTCCGGACTCAGCGCAATATTCCAATCCATCTGGCCATCGCGGCCGGTGTCATTGCGCTGGGCATCTGGTTGGGGCTGCCGACCACCCAATGGGCCATCCTGGCCCTGACCATCGGCTCCGTATTGGCTGCGGAGTTACTCAACAGCGGCCTGGAAACCGTGGTGGATATGGTCAGCCCGGATTACCACCCGCTGGCCAAACAGGCCAAAGATGTGGCCGCCGGGGCCGTTCTGCTGGCCGCCATCGTCGCGGTGGTGGTGGGTGTGCTCATCCTGGGCCCTCCCCTGTGGGCCCGGCTGACGCGGTAATCCCAACAGGGATTTTGCGGCATCTTCGCCGTCGCAAAAATGGATTCCCAAATATCTCAAACGCAGAGGCAGTTATGAGTTCCGAAGGCAACTACTACGACCGTCTGCGCCAGCGGCTGATGGCCATGCCCAAAGAGCAGTTGGTGGGCATGCTGGAAGACGCCGCGAAAAACTGGCTGGCCCACGATGGCCTGTGGTTCCTGGCCGTGGAAGAGGCATGCGGGATGGAAACTGCCATCCGCTGCGATGTTAGAGCCTGGGAACAATTTTCAGCCATAGAGGCCCAGCGCATTATGCAGCGGCACGGTCTCCCGGCCAATGGGGGCCTGGACGCCCTGGAGGCCGCCCTGGGCTACCGCCTATACGCATATCTGAACATCCAGGAGATTCGTCGCGTGGACGAGCGAACCCTGGTGTTCCGGATGAACGACTGCCGGGTGCAGGGGGCGCGGAAACGAAAAGGCCTGCCGGATTTCCCCTGCAAGCCGGTCGGGCTGGTGGAGTACTCTGTCTTCGCCCGCGCCATAGACCCTCGCATCCGCACCCGCTGCGTCGCCTGCCCGCCAGACCCCCACCCTGAAGAGTTCTGGTGTGCCTGGGAGTTTACCATAGACCTGTGAGACAAAAC
>DAOTWK010000314.1:0-2942 GCA_034435815.1 Anaerolineae bacterium
CCGGCGTCCTGGGTGGCGTTCAGGGCGTACATTCGCCCGTTCAGGGAACCGATAAAGAGGCGGTTGTCGGCAACAACGGGTTGAGTCCGGTTGGCGAAGGGCACTTCGTTCCAGCGCCAGTAGTAGCGGTAGGGGGGATTGACCTGCTGAGGGCTGTAGCCGGTGTGTTGGGGGTCTCGCTGAAGTTGCGGCCAGTCGGCGGCGGGGATGGTGAGAGAAGGGGAGAGGGACGCGGGCTCCGGATGCCCACTGGTGACCTGCGTTTCGGGAAGCATGACGGGAGGAGAAAGCCCCTGGCCTGCCATACCGGAAGGGGTCAGGATACACAACAGGGCCACCAGGATCAGCAGAAAAGGCATCATCGTTAATGCTTTCACGTCAGCGGAATCTTTACATAGTCAATGAGACTGTAGCCATTCCCCCAGGGATCTCCGGACTCGTAGACACCCAGGCCCGCAGCGGCGGCCAAGCGGAGATAGTCGGCGGCCTCGTCCCATGCATATGGGCATCCTTCGGCGACCAGCAGATCGTACATCACACAGTCCACCGCCACCGGATCGCGGGCAAAGAAGAGACTGTTGGGGAACTGATTGCCGAAGGTAGTCCAGCGGGTCGGTACAACGTTTGTGTTATCCCGGCTGCCGAAGAGACCGTCTCCCAGCACCAGCACCGTCTTGGTGCGGATGTGCGAGGTCAGGTAGATGTCCACCATTGGGTTATGACTGGAAGTGTACTGGCTCTCTTGGGGACCGATGTATCCGTGCAGGCCATACGGGTTGTTGATCGTGCCCAGATGATTCTTGAACCCCAGCGTCACACCGGTGATGGAGTGACCTTTCATAATGGGGATGTTGATCAGGTAAGCAGCGTCCACCACCGCGCTGGCCAGATACTGGGCCGGAATGCCCGACCGGTTGAAGGAGACGGGGACTGTAAAGTCGGCGTTGGTTGTGTCGTAGAACTGGACGCCGGAGTAGAGGCACCCGTTGCGGAAGTAGGCCGGAAGGGAGCGGGTGGCGTCGTAGATGCGGATGTTCTGGCACGCCACGCCGATGTCCAACAATCCCTGGATCACCGCGTTCACGGGATGGATGAGGGCGTCTATGATGTTATCGTTGCCGCTGTTGTTAAAGTTGACCTTGATGGCGACGCCGCCGCCGGAGTAATTGGGGATGAGCGCCCGCCAGGCATCCGTGCGGGTGGAGGCGCCGGTAAGGGCCATCACCCCCCGGTCCACCATCTCGTTCACCACCGACTGGTTCACGGCGTTGTAGTAATAACCGCTGGTCCAGTTGGTTGCCGATGGGGCATGGACGTGAACAACGCGCGAGGCGCTCGGGGTCGGTGTAGGGGTGGGTTCGCTGCGCATCACCAGCGGCAGGTAGGCCCGCGCGGTGGGGGTGAAATCACCCTGGGCAATTGGGGCGATCCCCTGAAAACCACGGCGAGTACTCTCCCCTACCGTCAAACCGCCCAGCGCAAGAGCTATTGCGCGCAGAAAATCCCTGCGGGACCATTTGCGGACAGGCATTATCTTTCCCCCCTTAAAAACAGGTGACGGTCACCTGCCTGGGTGACCGTCACCTGTTTTTGGAATGACTGTCACCTGCTACGGCCCACCCGATCGCAGGACCAGCGGCAGGTAGACCCGGTAACGAATGAACCGAATTTCTGCGGTTCCCTCCGCCGACCCGGCTCTGGCAGTGACGCGGGCCACGCCATCCGTGGTGGATGCCGTCAAAACGGCGACGGCGGAGCCTGACCGGGTTGTGGTCGTGTAAACAGAGTCCCCTGATAGTGTCCCCAGCGTGGTCGTGAAGACGACCTTCGTCCCATCGGCCACCGGGTTATTGTACCGGTCGGTCACGGTGGCAGTGATGGTAGCAGTAGAGATGCCATCGGCAATAATCGCGATCGGGTTGGCGGTGAGCAGGACGGTGACCGGGGGTTCGTTTACGGCGAATGTCCAGGTGGTGAAGGTGATGTTGCCGGCGCGGTCCTGAACCAGCAGGGTGACAGTGTGGGAGATGTTGGCCAATGGTGAATCCGGTTGCCAGGAAACGGTGTCTCCATTATACATCAGATTCACCAAAACGCCACCCACGGTCATCGTGATGGCCTGTGGGTCTATCCCAGAGGTCTGGTCCTGAACGGTAGCACTGATGACTGGCATCGCCGTGGTCACGATGCTCCCGTCTACAGGGAACAGGTCGGCAATGACCGGCGGTGTGGCATCGTAGACAATCTGTGCTTCTGCCCAGTCGCTGAGATTGCCCACAACATCCTGATATTGGACACGGACGGTTTTAACTCCGTCATCACCGGTCAGGGTGACTGTCACCCATGAGGTGTACGCTATCCATTGCCGTATATTCTGCGCATTCTCCAGATCCCCGTCCAGGTACATCTGAACCACGTCATCCGAGGCGGTCAGAAGCAGATGAACCTCCCGCAGCCGGGTGTATGCTCCCTCCACGATGGAGAGGGTTCCGGTGGGTGGGCTGCTATCTATCGCGAAGTTCCCGCTCTCGTCGGAGGCCGAATGGCCGACGAGGTCGGTGGCGGTGACCCGCACCCGGACGGTGGTGGTCTCCACCGCGGGGACGGACCAGGCGTACTGGCCGTCGTTCTCGGTGGCGGTGACGATGGAGATGTAAGTAGCACCACCGTCCAGCGAGTAGGCCAGCGCGATCGGCGTGGCGCCGAAGTGGTTGTCGGTGGCCGACCAGGTAATAGTGAACACCGACCCGCCCCGCAGGAGTTCGCCGCCGTTGGGGGCCGTCAGCGAGACGACGGGTGGGGTGGCGTCTATGGCGAAGTTCCCGTCGCTGACATCCGAGGCGGCGTGGCCGACGAGGTCGGTGGCGGTGACCCGCACCCGGACGGTGGTGGTCTCCACCGCGGGCACGGCCCAGGCGTACTGGCCGTCGTTCTCCGTGGCG
>DAOTWK010000315.1:0-1712 GCA_034435815.1 Anaerolineae bacterium
GGTGATCAACGCCCTCTGGTTCAGCGGGAGGGCGATGGGCGGAATCTCCGGCACGGCGCCGCTGGCCTGGCGCAGGACCACCTCCTCTTGCTGCATATCCAAGATAAAGACCCCCACGAAGTAGAATCCGAATCGGCTGCGGACTTGCTCCACAGCCGTACACAGAACCTGGTCCAGGTCCAGGGTGGACATCGTGGCCCGGGCGATTTCAGCGGCCGTCAGGATTTGCCGCGTTCGTTCCTGAACTTTCCCCTCCAGGTCGCGGTAGAGGTCCTCCAGTTCCTCCAGCATCTGCCGGAAGGAAGTTTCCAATTGCTCGATCTCATCATTCTGCCCGATCCGGAGAAGACTGCCGCGAGGCGCATAGGCATCCAGAGCAGCAAAGTCGTGCTCTATCGCCACCTGCCGGGAGGCCCGGGCCAGGTCACCCAGAGGATGGAGCAGTGATTGCACGAGACGGACGGCCATAACTGCCAGGAGGCCGGCCGTCGTCGCAGAAGCAAGGATAACCACCCCCAAGCCGGCCTGCATCACCCGGTTGATGGCTGCAGCGGAGCGGCCGATGAGAAGGATGACTTCCTCGCCGGCCAGCCAGAGAGAAGACGGACGGATGTAGTAATCGGGAGAACGCTCCAGGTCAGCAAAAGAGAGGCCCGCTTCGGTGGTGACATCGGTCTCCCCCCATCGCAGGCCGATAACCGCGCCGATGTTTTCTCCCCGGGCAATCCGTCTCAGTTCCGACCCCAGGTCTATGCCCGTGATGATGGTTTCCCCGCCGGCGGTCCTTGCGCTGGCGATCAGCAACAGGCGGGAATTCACCACGATCAGCCGCACGGAGTCTTCCCGGATCTCCGGTATGAGCGAGGAGACCCGAAAGAGTTCGGCGGTCACCAGGTTCACCCAGGGGTTTCCCCGGGCATCGTAAATCTGGACCAGGTCCAACTCAAAGCGGTTTCGCACGATGACCGCCTGACTATCCAGCAGGGCCAGATTGTCTGCCGTTTTCTGCCGGAGTGCCCGCTGGATGCCCCCGTGCGCAGCCATCACCTTCGCTGCCGCCCGCACGAGGTCCACGCGACTGCTCAGAACCTGGACCACTCGGATCCTATCCTGCTCCAGGCGCTGTTCCAGAAGCCGGTTACGGGTCAGGACGGTTCCCCCGATGAAGGCGCCCGTGCTGACCAGCGACGAAGCGACCATCAGACCGAGAATGGGCCAGAGGATTTTGGCGCGCAGGCCCCGCAGGGGCCATAACGAACCGAAAAGGGCGAATAGACGTCCTTTCAGTCTCATAGCAAAAAGATACCCGCTGCCATTATGGCAAGACGCCTTTAATGCTCTGTTAAAAAATTGTCATGGCTCCGTTAACGACCCTGTCGGACACCTGCTTCCCAGCAGTAAACAGGGCTTATCAAGTTGGGGTAGGACTGCAGAAAACCGAGGTCGGCGTCGGGGCAGCGCTGAGGCCCGGACGGAAACGTCCGGGCTCAAAATACGAAGATCAATCATACGCGCATCCGTCTGGCACAACGTCTTGAGGATTGCCGAAGGTATAATATATTGAACCAGGTGGCCGCAACAGGGGTGTAGAATGAAAGAGGGGCGAGCAGTGAAATCGTCCCGGTCCGGGGCTGCCGACAGGTCCGCAACGGGCCGCCGTCCGGTCTCTATGCGGGCGGTTCGGGCTGTCGTCCGGCAGATTGCCGAGCGGT
>DAOTWK010000316.1:0-8193 GCA_034435815.1 Anaerolineae bacterium
GCGGCGTGGATGACCACATCCGGCGCGCAGGCCAAGATGGCGGCCCGGATGGCGGCGCGGTCGGTGATGTCTACTTCCGGGAGGTCGCATCCGGTGACAATTTCCCCCGCCAGCGCTTCGTTCAATGCTTGCCCCAATTGTCCCCGATTCCCAGTGATGAAGACGCGCATTCCGTACTCCGGTACCCTTATCTCCCTCCATCGGCCTACGGCCGGGGGAAAGGGAGCAAGGTCTTGCGGCGGCCGAGGGCTGCCGCAAAACCACCATTTAAGCCAGGAGTTATAAGGAAAACGGCCGGGTGATGCCCCTGGCCGTTCCGGTTATAGTCCGAAGGTGCCCCTGGCGCGACTCGAACGCGCGACCAAGAACTTAGGAGGTTCCTGCTCTATCCTTCTGAGCTACAGGGGCAGGCTCTTGAATTATAACCCAACTTCAGCGAGGTAGCAAAGGATAGGAGTATTGCGACGGCGAAACGCCGCCGCAATACTCCCAGGCCTGTGACCTATCGGTCGCTCAGCACGGCCACGCCGGGGAGCGTCCGCCCTTCCAGAAACTCCAGGCTGGCCCCGCCGCCGGTGGAGATATGGCTGAAGCGGTCGGCCAATCCACTCTGCTGCACTGCCGCGACCGAATCCCCGCCGCCGACAATGGTGACGGCCCCCAAATCGGCCAGCACCTTTGCCAGGGCGAAGGTCCCCTGAGCAAAGCGGGGCATTTCAAAGACGCCCAGCGGACCGTTCCAGAGGACGGTGCGCGCGCTGCCCAGCGCGGACTCAAAGGTGGAGATGGTCTTGGGGCCCACGTCCAGCACTCGCCAGCCCGGCGGCACCTCATTGGGAGCCACGACGCGGGTCTGCGCGTCGTTGTCAAAGGCGTCGGCAATGACCACATCTACCGGAAGGACCAGGCGGCTCTTGCCCCGCTCCAGGAGCGACCGGGCTGTCTCCACCGCCTCTGCCTCCACCAGCGAGTCTCCCATCTCAAAGCCCATGGCCTTGAAGAAGGTGTTGGCCATCCCGCCGCCGATGAGCAGGCGGTCGCATTTCTCCAGCAACCGTTCTATCACACCGATTTTATCGGAGATTTTGGCTCCGCCCAGGATGGCGACGAAGGGCCGCTCCGGCTCCTCTACCGCCCGACCCAGAAACTCCAGTTCCTTCTCCATCAGGAAGCCTGCTACCGCTTCGCCGCCCCGCTCCCGGACCACGCGCGCCACTCCCTCAGTGGACGCGTGGGCCCGGTGGGCCGTTCCGAAGGCATCGTTGACGTACAGGTCGCCCAGCGCCGCCAGTTGGCGGGCGAAGGCCGGGTCGTTGGCCTCCTCCTCGGGATGGAAGCGGAGATTTTCCAGGAGGACGACATCACCAGGCTGAAGAGCCGCGCAGGCTGCCTCCACTTCCGAGCCGATGCAGTCATCCAGTTTGCGGACCGGGCGGCCCAGCAACTCCGAAAGGCGCGCCGCCACCGGGCCTAGGGAGTATTCGGGGTTAGGCTTCCCCTTGGGCCGGCCCAAATGGGACATCAGGATGACGGCGGCGCCGTGCCCCAGCAGATACTGAATCGTCGGCAAGGAAGCGCGGATGCGGGTGTCGTCGGTCACCCGGCCCTCTTTGACCGGGACGTTGAAGTCCACCCGCATTAGCACCCGCTTACCGGAAACGTTCACATCCCGAACAGTCTTCTTATTCATCGGCGAGCCTCCTTGTCAGGTGACGGTCACCTCTAAGGGTGACCGTCATCTGACCGTTACATCTTCCGGGCCATCAGCGCGGCCAGGTCCGCCACGCGGACGGAGTAGCCCCACTCGTTGTCGTACCAGACCAGCACCTTGACCGTCCGCTCGCCGATGACCATAGTGAGGGAGCCGTCCACAACGCCGGAATGGGTATCGCCCTTGAAATCCACCGAGACCACCGGCTCCTCGGTGTAGCCCAGGATGCCCTTCAGACGACCCTCGGCGGCGGCCTTGAAGGCGGCATTGACCTCGTCGCGGGTCACCGGCCGCTGCAGGGTGATGACGAAGTCGGAGATGGAGACAGTGGGCGTGGGCACCCGCAGCGCGATGCCGTCAAACTTCCCCTTCAGTTCGGGGATGACCAGCGCAACCGCTTTGGCGGCGCCGGTCGTGGTGGGGATAATGGAGAGAGCCGCCGCGCGCGCCCGTCGCAGGTCCCTGTGCGGCAGGTCCAGAATCCGCTGGTCGTTGGTGTAAGCGTGGACGGTGGTCAAGAAACCGTACTCAATGCCGAAGTTGTCGTGGAGGACCTTCGCCACCGGCGCCACCGAGTTGGTGGTGCAGGAGGCGTTGGAGATGATGTGGTGCTTCTCGGGATCGTATTTATCTTCGTTGACGCCCAGGACGATGGTGATGTCCTCGTTCTTCGCCGGCGCGGTGATGATGACCTTCTGGGCGCCGGCCTGCAGATGGGCCGCCGCCTTCTGCGCTTCGGTGAAGACGCCGGTGGACTCCACCACCAGTTGGACACCCAGGTCCTTCCAGGGAAGATTAGCCGGGTCCTTTTCGGCGAAGACCCTGACCTCCTTCCCGTCCACGAAGATGCTGCTGCCCTGCACCTCTACAGTGCCGTTGAAGCGGCCGTAGTTGGAGTCGTACTTGAGCAGGTGGGCCAGGACGTCGGGAGAGGTGATGTCGTTGACTGCCACCACCTCTAAAAGGTCCCCGTACATATCCCGCATGGCCTTAAAGACCTGCCGTCCGACACGGCCGAATCCGTTGATACCGACTTTCACCATGGTAACCTCCTGATTAGATGGAATTGGGAAGGATCAATATGTTTCAGTCGCCGCTTTTCGCGGGCCTGACGGGCGGCCTACTGCCGCCGCCGTAGATTCTCCCGCATGATGGCGATGTTTGGGAGAAACCAGTTCCTCACCTTCGCTTCTCCAGTATTCGCATCAGCGCGCGGGCCAGTTTCCCGCTGTCGTGCCGCCAGGGATGGACCGGGTCCACCAGGTCCGCAGTGTGAAGGGTGTAGGGAGCACCCACCGGAACCTCCAGGCGAGGGTGCTCAATACCCCGCTGCAGCCGGTCGGCGTAGGCAAAATTGTCGTTGGCCAGGACAATCGGGAAGAGACCGGGCCCGACATGCCGTTCCAGCGCAGCCACGTGATCGCCGACGGTGTAGCCATCCGTCTCGCCCCGCTGAGTGGCCACATTGCAGACGTAGACCCGGACGGCGCGGGTGGCGGCCACCGCCTGGGCGATTTCCCGCACCAGCAGATTGGGCAGGACGCTGGTATACAGGGAGCCAGGTCCCGCAACGACCAGGTCGGCCTCCAGAATCGCCCGCACCGCCCGGGGGTAGGCCGGAACGTCGTCCGGCTCCAGATAGACTCGCTCAATCGTCCCAACGGTCTGGGTGATGGTGGATTCTCCGGCCACCCGCCGCACCCTACCCTCGGTCGCCTCCTCCCGCAGGTCGCCCATCAGGGTCACGTTGTGCAGAGTACTGGGCAATACTTCCCCCCGTATGGCCAGTACGCGGCTGGATTCCAGGATCGCGCGCTCAAAGGAACCGGTCACTTCGGCCATCGCGGTGATGAAGAGGTTGCCAAAACTGTGGCCGTCCAGACCAGCATCCGCACTGACCGAAGGAAAACGGTAATGAAAGAGTTGGGTGATCAGCCCTTCGTCGTCCGCCAGAGCCGCGATGCAGTTGCGAAAGTCGCCGGGGGGAAGCACACCCAGGGCCCGACGCAGTCGCCCGGAACTGCCTCCATCGTCGGCAACGGTGACAATCGCGGTGATGTTAGACGTGTAGGCCTTCAGCCCCCGGAGCAGCGTCGCCAGCCCATGCCCTCCTCCGATCGCGACGACTCTCGGCCCATGGCTGCTCTGCCGGTGTCGGTACAGCGCTTCCACTACTTCGTGGCTGTCCCGGACGAAGGGAGAGAGGAGCGCCCGGTTCAGTCGGATCAGTCCGAGGATAATCAGCCCCAGGCCGACCAGAATCAGGAGCAAGCCCCGGGCCCAGGAAGGCAGGAAGGCCAGCGATAGATAGCGATAGATGCCGGTGAACAGATAGAGTTGCCGGAAAAGAAAGCCCGCTCCCATGCCGACCAGGACGATGCCCAGCGTCAGGACCAACACCCAACGCTTGACACCGATGCCTGGAAGAAGCCATTTGATGTAGGAGCGGACCGATTCCAGCAACAGCATTTTCAGGTCCCTGTACTCCTCAAGCCTCAGCCAATTATCTTCCCCCTTTTGTACTACAAACGCACCGGTTTGTCAAACGGGTTTTCTCTGCGTTTCCTCCCCGTCACTGCATTCGCAGTGCGGGGAGGGGAAAATATGGGGTTTGGGGGGCGGCGGCTTTGCCGCCGCCCCCCAAACCCTCATCCTCCCTGCCGACGAGCATAGACCTCCGGGTTGGCACAGTAGGGGAGGCGTTCGCCCCGCAGGCCCGCCAGAAGGTTCTCCGCGGCCATCGCGGCCATTCGCTCCCGCGTGGAAACGGTGGCGCTGGCGATGTGGGGGACGACAACACAGTTAGGCAGCGATACCAGTGGATGGTCCGGCGGAATGGGCTCCGGTTCAGTGACATCCAGCGCGGCCGCGCGAATCCAGCCCTCGGAGAGGGCCCGCACCAGTGCGTCGGGGTCCACTACCGGCCCCCGGGCGGCGTTGATCAGGATGGCCGTCGGCTTCATCCGCCGCAGTGCGGCCTCGCCGATGAGGTGGTAGGTCTCCGGCGTCAGCGGGCAGTGGAGGGAGACGAAGTCGGAGCGGGCCAGGAGGTCATCCAGTTCGGCGTACTCCACCCCCAGTTCGGCCTCCAGGTCGGGCCGACGGGTGGGGTCGTAATAGAGGATGTGCATAGCGAAGCCACGGGCGCGGCGGGCCACCGCCGTCCCGATTCGTCCCATGCCGATGATGCCCAGTGTCCCCTTCCAGATGTCCATCCCCAGGAGCCCCATTGGCTCCCAGGTCCGCCACTTCCCGGCCCGAACGTAGTCCACTCCCTCGGGGATGCGGCGGGCGGCTGCCATCAGCAGGGCGAAGGTGAAGTCGGCGGTGGCTTCGGTGAGCACACCGGGGGTATGGCCGACGGGGATGCCCCGGGCGGTGGCCGCGCGCAGGTCAATGTTATCCACCCCTACGGCCATCTGGCTGATGACCCGCAGACGGGGACCGGCGGCCATCACCTCTTCGTCTATGGGGTCGGTGAGGAGGCAGAGAAGGCCGTCGCAATCGGCCACTTCCTGCAGGAGCACCGTTTTCGGCGGCGGGAGTTCTCCTTCCCAGAGGCGGACTTGACAGACTTCTCGCACCGGCGCCAGCCCGGTTTCAGGGATGCGGCGGGTCACGTAGACAATGGGTCGGGTCGTCATCGTTCATCTCCAAAAGCAGAGAGTTGCCAGATGTTTTTCTACACCAGACTGCCCCAGATGTCAACCCCATGAAAACGTTTGACGGCGGCAGAGCCGCCGTCAAACGCTGAGGACTTCCGGGCATGAGGGCCAACGGGTCGTTGACCCTCGCCGACCGCCTCTATGCTCCCAGGGCGTGGAGCAGCGCAGGCAGGACCTCTTGCGGGTCCGCCTCTACACAGAGGTCGGCGACCCGGAAGATGGGGGCGGTGGGGTCGGGGTGGATGGCGAGGATGAAGCGGGAGTTTTCTATGGCGGCGTTGTGGAAGGTGTCGCCCCGCACTCCCACCGCAACGTAAACCTTCGGCGCGACGGTGACGCCCCGGACGTCTATGATCTGTTCAGGGCCGATCCAACCCGCGTCCCGCGCGCCGCGGTCTCCAGCCACGCGGCCGCCCAGCGCGGCGGCCAACTGCTCCACCAGCCCGAAGTCTCCGGCCTGCCGTCCGGCGGCGACAATCACCGGGGCCTGCGCCAATGGCACCGACGGCGGGGTGAAGCCCTCTGCCGGACCCAGCACCCGTACTCGGGGCTCCACCGGTGTCACCTCTATGCTCTTCGGCTCCCCTTTGCGGTACGGGTCCATAAACGGCGCAGGGAAGGCCCCCGGCTCCACCGTCAGTACCTGGGGCCGGGCCTGGGGGCAGGCCACAATCTCAAAGTACTCACCCCCGTAAATGGGGACGGCGGCCTGGACGGTGCGGGTTGCCTCATCCAGGGTCATCGCCGTGGCGTGTTCTATCAGACCGCCGCCCAGCCGCTGGGCCACCCGGGGGGCCAGTTCCTGGCCCTGAGGGGTGGCACCGAAAAGGATGACTTCAGGCCCTTCGGCCCGGAAGAGGTCCACCAGCACTTCCAGGTACGGCTCCACAGCAAACGAGGTCAGGGCGGGGTGGTCGGCCACGCGGACGCCGTCGGCACCGGCCTGGTAGAGGGTGGCGGCCAGGTCGGAGACGCCGTCGCCCAGCAGGACGGCATAAACATAGGCGCCCAGGGCGCCAGCCAGGTTGCGGGCCGCGCCGATGGCCTCCAGCGTCACCGGCGCAACGGCCCCATTCACCACATCGGCGACGACCCAGATGCCCCCACCGCCCTCCGCCTCGGTGACTTCCTCCTGTTGCGCCATCAGTAAATCCAGGAAAGATGTGTCCATCGGTACCTCCGGGAAACGGGAAGCGTAAGTTAGCGGGGAAGGCGAGAGCGAAGGGCGTCGGCGGCGGCCCGAGCGATCTCCTCAGGGGAGCCACTCAGGCGGATGCCGCGCTCGCGCTCTGGCGGGAAGTCCTGCCCGCGCCGCTCCAGCATGGGGCTCAGCGCTTCCGGCGCGACCAGGTCTTTCGCCTCCCAGCGTTCCAGGGCGGCCGCAATCTCGCCCACGCCTTTGTAGATGTTGATCAGGCGTCGGCCATCGGGATAGCGGAGTTTCAGCGCGCCGGGGACGAAGGTGACCACGGCCGGAAGGGAGGCCTCCACCCACACGTAGCCACCACCGTCCTGCCGAACCGCCCGCACGCTTCCGTCGGCCACCTCGGCGGTCCAGGCGCCGACAATCTGCGGCCAGCCCAGCGCTTCGGCCAGGCGCGGTCCCAGTTGACCCTGACCGGTGTCCATTGTCGTCGCGCCGGTGAGGATGAGGTCGGCGCCGCCCAGCCGCTCTACCGCCGCCAGCAGCACCCGGGCCATCAGGCCATCGTCCGGCAGGGCCGTTGGCTTGCCCGCGATGTGGATGGCCCGGTCGGCGCCGATCGCCAGGGCCTGCCGCAGGACGTCGTCATCGGGCAGGAAGGTGCGCGGCAGGGCCACCACTTCGGCCCCGACGGCCTCTTTAATCCGCAGCGCCGCCTCCAGCGCGCAGCGGTCGGCGGGCTGAAGGATGTACTCTTCCCGGTTGACAAAAATCCGGCCCGCTCGCGGGTTGACGACAATCCCGCGAGGGTCCAAAACGCGTCCCAGAATGACGATGATTCGCATAGTTTTTCCTCCTGCGACCCGTTACGGGCGGATGCGCACGCCGAACTGCCGGAAGATATTGCTGGCGATGACGATGCGCTGGACCTCGTTAGTCCCCTCAAAGATTTCGTTGATCCGGGCATCGCGGAAGGCCCGCTCAATGGGGAAGTCCCGCGAGAGGCCCAGCCCACCGTGAATCTGAACCGCCATATCCACGGCGCGGGAGAGGACCTCTGAGCCATAGAGTTTGCACATCGCGGCCAGTTGAGTGAAGGGCTGACCGGTGTCCACCAGCCAGGCGACGCGGTAGACCAGACTGCGCAGCGCCTCAATCTCGGTGGCCATATTGGCAATCATCCACTGGACGGCCTGTTTGTGGGCCAGTTCTTCGCCGAACTGCCTGCGGGTCTTGGCCCAGTAGACACATTGCTCCAGCAACTGTTGCGCGCCGCCGAGACAGGCCGCGCCCAGGGTCAACCGGCCCATGTCCAGAGACTTCATGAAGGTCACGAAGCCTTCGCCGACTTTGCCCAGGACGTTTTCGTGAGGGACCCGCAGTTCCTCAAAGACCAGTTCGGCGGTGCTGGAGCCGCGAATGCCCATTTTGTCCTCTTCCCGGGCCACCTTGAAGCCGGGCGAGTCGGTCTCCACGATGAAGGCGGTGATGCCGCCGCGCGCGCCTAAGGCGGGGTCGGTCAACGCCAGGACGGTGATGATGTCGGCGTAGCCGCCGTTGGTGATGTAAACTTTACCGCCGTCCAGAATCCAGGAGTCGCCTTCCCGGACGGCGCGGGTGCGGACGTTGGCAGCATCGGAACCGGCGTTGGACTCGGTGAGGCCGAAGGCGGC
>DAOTWK010000317.1:0-2106 GCA_034435815.1 Anaerolineae bacterium
CTTCAGAGAATAGAACCTCCTGCAGACCTGTATTTTATCACTTCATTGCAAAAAGGGCAAATCCGATCCTGAAATTCTCCTCAAAATGGGCCAAGCCTGCTATAGCCCAGATCGCCCTGGTGAGGAGATCCAATGCTCCGGAAGCCTCTGCCCGGCAGTAAACTGCCGGGCTCAATGGCAAAGCCCCTCTTTGGGGGCTGAAAACTCCTGCCGGGTGGCTCGTCTGATCCTCTGGGAGCCTCGCAAGCCTGGGAAAAAGATATTTCTTGTTGCGACGGCTCTGCTGCCGCAACGAAAAATCTTTCTTCTGGCTACCCGACAGTTTTCAGCGGTGGGCTCTGTCCCGCCGCCTCCGCCCGGCGGTTTACCGTCGGGCGCAAGACTCCGCCCTTGCATTCTCTCCCAGAGCAAGTATACTTGTCAGTAACCGTCCACATAGAGCACAACCCGGCATGCCCCATCGCGATGCAGAAGATTCGGAAGCAAATAAAAACCGCAGGCCGAAGCCTGCGGTTCAGGTCGCGGGGGCAGGATTCGAACCTGCGACCTTCAGGTTATGAGCCTGACGAGCTGCCACTGCTCTACCCCGCAACGCAACTATATTATACCGCGTTTGTCCCGATTCGTCAAGGGCAACCAGCGGCCTTTTTCCCAAATCTTATCCCAAGCCCAACTTGGGATATTTTCAGTATACTCTAACCCACATCTCAGGAGGAGCACCCAATGGACCTGCGACTCAGCGACGAACACCGCATGATCCGGGACATGGCCCGGGACTTCGCCCAGAAAGAGATTGCGCCCATCGCCAATCACTACGACGAGACCGGGGAGTTCCCCTATGAGACGGTGCGCAAAATGGGCGCCATGGGCTTCATGGGGATTGAGGTGCCAGAAGAGTACGGCGGGCAGGGCCTGGACACTCTGGCCTACGTCCTGGCGCTGGAGGAAATCTCCAAGGTGGATGCCTCTCACGGCGTCATCATGTCCGTCTGCAACTCTCTCTACTGTTACGGGATCCTCCACTACGGCACTGAAGCGCAGAAGCAGACCTTCCTGCGGGCCGTCGCCAGCGGGGAGGTCATTGGCGCCTACGCGCTGACGGAGCCCCAATCCGGCTCCGACGCCGGCAACATCCGCGTCAGCGCCGTCCGCTCCCCCGACGGCTCCTACTACACCATCAACGGGACCAAGTCCTGGATCACCAGCGCGCCGGTGGCGAAGTACATCGTCCTCTTCGCCCAGACCGACCCCGATGCCCAGCCACGCTACCGGGGCGTGACCGCCTTTATTATTGACACCGACCTGCCCGGCTTCCACCGGGGCAAGACGGAGCCGAAACTGGGCATCCGCGCCTCGGCAACCTGCGAGATTCACTTTGAGGACTACCGCTGTCCGGCGGAGAACCGGCTGGGGGAAGAGGGGGAAGGGTTCAAGATCGCGATGGCCGTGCTGGACGCCGGCCGCATCGGCATCGCCGCGCAGGCCCTGGGCATCGCCGAAGCAGCCTACGAGGCATCAGTCCAGTATGCGCGGGAGCGGTACGCCTTCGGTCAGCCCATCGGCCAGTTTGAGATGATCCAGCAGAAAATCGCCGATATGAAGTGTCGCATTGAGGCCAGCCGGTTGCTCATCTACCAGGCCGCGCTGGCGAAGGAGGAGTTCAAAAAGACC
Organism: Anaerolineae bacterium; assembly: GCA_034435815.1. GTDB lineage: Bacteria > Chloroflexota > Anaerolineae > B4-G1 > DUEL01 > SpSt-77. The sequence continues at coordinate 1,672 of DAOTWK010000317.1, forward strand.
GGTCGCCGCTACACACTGGAGGCCTCCATGGCCAAACTCTTCGCCTCCGAGACGGCCACCTGGGTCACCAAAGAGGCCATCCAGATTCACGGCGGCATGGGCTACAGCAAAGAACTGCCCATTGAGCGGTACTTCCGGGATGCCAAAGTGACGGAAATCTACGAGGGGACCAGCGAGATTCAGCGGCTGGTCATTGCCCGCCTGGAGACCGGGCTCCGATGAAAGAACGTGCCAGGCACCTTCGGAGGTGCCTGGCACGTTCTTTTATTCATACCGCAACGCCTCTATAGGGTTGAGCCGGGAGGCCCGCCAGGCGGGATACAGCCCGGAGGCCAGCCCCACCACCACTGAAACCGAGGTCGCCAGCAGCATCGCCTGGAAAGTCACCGCCGTGCGGATGCTGGCGAGCGCCGCCACCGCGGTAGCGCCCAGCGC
>DAOTWK010000318.1:0-8330 GCA_034435815.1 Anaerolineae bacterium
ACCGCCTGGGGGGTGAAGCCGAATTTCTCCATCAGCACCGGGTAGGGGGCCGATGCGCCGAACCGACCGATGCCGATGACGGCCCCCTCCGGGCCCACGTACCGCTCCCAGCCCAGGGGCACGGCGGCCTCTATCGCGATTTTGGGGACGGTCGGAGGCAGGACGGCGGCCCGGTACTCCGGCGGCTGGGCGTCAAAGAGTTCCCAGGAGGGCATGGAGACCACCCGCGCGCGGACCCCCCGTTCCGTCAACCCCTCCTGCGCGGCCAGGGCCAGATGGACCTCGGAGCCGCTGGCGATGAGGACCAGGTCCGGGTGCCCTTCGGGGGCGTCCCGCAGGATATACGCGCCCTGGGCCAGGTTCTGCGCGCCTGTCATTTCACTCCGGTCCAGCACCGGCAGGTTCTGCCGGGTGAGGAGCAGGGCGGTGGGGCCATCCCGGCGGCGCAGCGCGGCCCGCCAGGCCTCGGCCGTCTCGTTGGCATCGCAGGGGCGGATGAGGGTGAGGTTGGGGATTGCGCGCAGGGCCGGCAGGTGCTCCACTGGCTGGTGGGTGGGCCCGTCCTCTCCGATCCAGAGGGAGTCGTGGGTCCAGACGTACACCACCGGCAAGTGCATCATCGCGGCCAGACGGACCGCCGGCCGCATATAGTCGGAGAAGACCAGAAAGGTCCCGCCGTAGGGAATGAGGCCGCCGTGGAGGGCCATCCCGTTGAGGATACCGCCCATTGCGTGCTCCCGGACGCCGAAGCGGAGGTTCCGACCGGCGGGGGTATCCCGCTGAAAGTCCGCGTGGCCCTTCAGCAGGGTCAGGTTGGAGGGGGCCAGGTCGGCGGAGCCGCCGATGAGGGTGGGGAGGGCAGAGGCCAGCGCGTTCAGGACGATGCCGGAGGCCTTGCGGGTGGCCATGGGGCCGTCGGCGGGGGAGAAGGAGGGAAGGGCCTCCTCCCAGCCGTCGGGGAGTTCGCCGGCCCAGAGGCGCTCCAGGAGCGCCGCCTCGCGGGGGTACTGGCGGGCATACTCAGCAAACATCGCCTGCCAGCGGGCCTGGGCGGCGGCTCCCACCTCTACTGCCTGCCGGAAGACCGGCAGGACCTCCGGCGGCACCCAGAACTGAGCATCCGGCGGCCATCCCAGCGCCTCTTTGGTCCGCCGGACTTCCTCCTCGCCCAGCGGTTCGCCGTGGGCCGAGGCGTCGTCCTGTTTATTGGGGCTTCCGTAGGCGATGTGGGTCCGGCAGATGATGAGGGACGGGCGGGCGGTCTCCCGACGCGCGGCCCGAATCGCCGCCGCAATGGCCTTCAGGTCGTAGCCGTCTACCTTCTGGACGTGCCAGCCGTAGGCGCGGAAGCGGGCGGCGACGTCTTCGGTGAAGGTGATATCGGTGGAGCCTTCAATGGAGATGTTGTTGTCGTCGTAGAGGTAGACCAGTTTGCCCAGGCCCAGGTGTCCGGCCAGGGAGGCGGCCTCGTGGCTGATGCCCTCCATCAGGTCGCCGTCGGAGACGATGGCGTAGGTGTAGTGGTCAAAGATGGGGAAGCCGGGCCGGTTGAAGGTGGCGGCCAGGAACCGCTCGGCGACCGCCATCCCGACGCCGTTGGCGAAGCCCTGTCCCAGGGGACCGGTGGTGGTCTCCACGCCGGGGGTCAGGCCGTATTCGGGGTGGCCCGGGGTACGGCTGCCCCATTGCCGGAAGGCCATCAAGTCTTCCAGCGTCAGGTCGTAGCCGGTGAGATACAGCAGGCTGTAGAGGAGCATAGAGCCGTGACCGGCGGAGAGGACGAAGCGGTCCCGGTCCGGCCACTTCGGGTCTTTCGGGTTGTGTTTGAGGAAACGAGTCCAGAGGACGTAGGCCACGTCGGCCATACCCATGGGCATGCCGGGATGGCCGGAGCGGGCCTTCTGGACGCCGTCCATAGCCAGAGTGCGGATGGTATTGATGCAGAGTTGGTCTATCATAGCGCAGGTCCCAGGTCGCAGGTTTCAGGTCGAGAGTCGCAAGTCGCAGGTCTCAGAGCGCCTCAGGCCGGAACAGACAGGCCGTAGCGGGCACTCAGTTCTTCCAGGGCCCGGAGGGCCGCCCGGGCGACGTCCGATTCGGGGTCGTTCAGGGCACGGCGGAGCGCGTCCACATGCTCGGGGCGGCCGACCCAGGCCAGGGTCTGAGCGGCGGCCCGGCGGATCGGGGCCGGACCCTCCGCCAGGGCCCGCAGGAGGGGGCCGAAGGCGGCCTCGCCGATGCCCACACCCTCGCCCTGTTCAGCGGCCCAGGCAATGAGCCAACCCATATCCCAGGGGATGGGCGGTGGAGGGGGTGGAGTTGGTTTCGCCTTTTGCTCCCGCTCGGATAGAACGGTTGCAGCGGCGGAGCGAACGATCCACTGGGGGTCTTCCCGCGCGGCCTTCTCCAGCAGTTCCCGGGCCCAGATGGCGTCAATCTCTCCCAGCCCGTAGGCAGCAGCCCGCCGGACCATAAAGTCATCGTGCTGCAGGGCCTCCCGGAGCGTCCTATAGCCCTCTTCCCCCTGGTGGGCCAGAGCCCGCGCGGCCTCCACCTGGAGTATCTCGTCCCCCGATTCCAATACGTGGATGAGCCACTCTATCGCAGCCGGTACGCCGATTTCCCCTAAGGCGTGAACTGCGGCGATTCGGACTGTCGGATCGGGGTCCTCCAGCGCTTTGGCCAGGCCGGAAAGGTCAACCCCTTCGCGAAGGACAGCCATCATCCGGGCCGCGATGGCCCGGATGGTGGGGTTGGGATTGCGGAGCGCGTGGCGCAGAAACAGGGGCACGCCCGGGTCGCCGGTCCAGATCAGAGCCTCTGCCAGCCGCTGGCGGGACTCGTCGGAGAGGCCGGGGGCCAGCAGAGAGCGACCCAGGAGGGCCATCACGCCGTTGCGCCACTGGGCATCAGGCGGGGCCAGTGCCGCCCAGCGGGCCGCGGTCCGCAGACGGGTCTGCCAGAGGTCATCGGGCCGGGAAAGCCAGGCGCGCAACACCGGCTCCATCCCGCCGATTTCGGCGTAGAAATCGGCCACAGGGAGCCAAGAGGAGTCATCCAGGTGCGCGACCAGGACATCGGGTGAAGAGGCCAGTGCCTCAGCGGTCAGCATGGCCTGCCAGAGGGGATGGACAAACCGGTACTGGTCAGAAGCGCAGGCGACCAGCGGCCCACCTGGAGCCAGGAAGGCTTTAACAAACGAGGCCAGGACGGTCCGCGCACGCTTTGGTTCGGTCGTCGCCGGGCGTTCCGGTGTCGGTTCCTCCGGAAGGGAGGCACTCTCCTCGGGGACTGGTTCCGCTGCGGGCGTGCCCTCGTCCTCAGCAGGGGTTCCCGCCGATGGGAAAGGGGCGAGCAGTTTCTGACGGACGAACTCTTCCACTTCCTGACGCGAGCAGACCGACCGACCGTCCTCTTGGAGTTTGAGTGCCAGAGCGCGCAGGATGTCCAGGGGGTCAAGGGCTTCGGCCCGTTCGGACTCCGAGGAGAGGTCTGGCAACCCGTTTGCCCATTTCTCCAGACGCTGGTGGAAGGGGTCCATCCGCTTCGGGGGGATGGTGCCGTTCTCCAGGAGCCACCTGGCACAGAGGGCCACATCCAGCAGCGAGTTCGTCCGTTTCAGGACCCCTGTCAGGTCTTCCGTGGCGCGCTCCAGGGGGAAATGTTCGGGGGCAGGGAGGCGGGTCAGGAAGTCCCGTACCTCTGGGCGGTCCCAGGGACAGAGGTGGAGGGGGACGAACCCGGTGTTGGTGAGGGGAGCGTACTGCTGTGCTCCCACTGCGATCATCCAGATGTTGCCCGGAAGGGTATCAGCCAGTTCAGCGAGCCATAAAGTGGCCTGTTCCTGCGCGGCGGGGTCCAGTTCGTCCCATCCATCCGCCAGGACCAGCGCTCCGCCGGCCTGGAGGGCCTGACGGAGCGGCGTCGCGGCGGGGGCGGAGGCTCCGACGGCCTGCAGCGCCCCCTGAACCAGCCGCTGGAACGGCGTCGGGCCCTTTTTCCCCTCCGAAGGTGGTGCCCAATCCAATGCCGGAAGGTAGAGGTATAGGGGGACGCGCATTCCCTCTGTGCGCGCGTGGGTCAGGGCCATATAGGCCAGCAGCGTACTCCGTCCGGAGGCCGGGCCACCGGCCACCAGAAGCCGGGGGTGGCCTCGCAGAGCGTCGTCCGGGGAGAGGGGTTGGGGTGTTGGAGGCACCTCCCGCTCCGGGTCTGGGAGAGGCAGGGGCAGGGCCAGGCTCACCGGGACAAAATACTGCTCCAGGGGGCCCATATCACCCAGTGCATGGGCGCCCTGGGCCCAGCGGATGACCCGTTCCCGGTACCGTGCTTCCCATCCGGCAGTTAACTGGCCGAAAGCGCGCAAGAGAGTCCCCTTCACTTCCTGCCAGCCACGCAGGAATGGTTCCCGCAACAGGTACGCCAGGCCGATGAGGAAAAGAGTGAAGCCTGCACCTAAGAGAGCGGAGTAGATATCAAATTGCCATCCCATATCGTCCTCACAGAGGTGACGTTCTACGGGTTTCCAGGATTTCCACCAGGGCCATCAGCCCTCCGTTCACCAGGGACTGACCTCCCGTGAGGATGGGGATGGGCGTGCGGGCAGCGGCTCGGGCGAATTCCCGAAGGAAGGGATCCCGGACTTCCTCCCAGCGGAGGAGGTCGGCGTTGAAACGGTCCTCCGGATCGGGCCAGCATCCCCGCGCGGCCATCAGGACACGGGTGTCCATCAGGGCCGCTTCGGCCAGGGAGACCAGTTCGGCAAAGAAGCCATCTATTCCGGCATGTTTTATGAAGTCTGCCAGTAGGCTGCGCACCTCGCCCCGGCGCAGGCGCCCGCTGGCAACCATCCCCCGCTCCTCCACAAAGAGACGTACCCAGCAACGGGTGGCCCGGTCCAACGCCATCCACGCGGTCGGAGCTGACCGGCCGATGATGGTCAGGTGTCCTCCCTCCCGACCCATCACGTTCAGGACGCCCTCTACAGTTTCGGTGGGCCAGTCCAGCTCATCCAGGACCGCGCGCAGGCGGGGTCTGATGCGGGGATGAAAACGGACAATCAGCAGGTCTGCAGGCGTATCCAGGTCCAGGCGGGTTGCGGCAGAAGGGCTCAGCGCCCGGGTAGGGACGCCGCATTCTTCGGAAAGGACCCAGCCCAGGGCATTATCCCGTTCCAGGGTGGCGATATGGGAGGCCAGGGCCTGGGCGGGATAGAAGGCTATCCAGTCCGACGAGTGCAGGTTGTTGGTAACGGCCTGAGGGCGGTCTCCGACAAAGTCGCTCAGCGCGCCGAGCCAGTCTTGGAGAGTCATCAGGGGCGCCGAGCCGCCTCCGGCGTAGAGCACGCGGTCGGCGCCGACGCGCCAAATCTCACCGGCCAGGCGGCGACCGAAGTGAAACGGTTCACCCGGACGATCTACTTCCACCTCCAGGGGCATTCCCTGGAGGTCGGGGGCCCAGTGGGGATCATCGGTGACGATGATGGCCCGCTCCACCAGGCCGGTCTGCCGGAGAGTTTCCAGCAAGTCCTCAGCGGCCGCCTGATGGGCGCGCCGAAGCGCCTGTTCTACCGGACTCCCGGCCCACCCACCGACCATCAGGATAAGGGTGATGCGTTCCTGGCTCAAAGAATCAAAGGAATGTTCAAGGAAAGGGGTTTTGCAGCGGCGGCTTTCAGCCGCTGCAAAACCCCGTCTCTTATCTCATCGCAATTCGGGGATGATCAGGCCGTAATCACCGTCCCGACGACGGTAGATCACATTGATGCCGCCCTCCTCAGCGTTCAGAAAAACGAAGAACTGATGGCCCAGGAGTTCCATCTGCTCAATGGCTTCCTCGGGTGTCATGGGAAACATCTCAAACCGCTTGACACGAACGACCTTACCAGAGATGGCTTCTTCCGGCGGGAGGGCCACCTCTTCCCATTCCTCTTCTCCCTCCACTCGCTGCCAGCGGTCCTGCCGTCGGGTCTTGTAGCGGGTGATCTGTCGCCGCATCTTATCCAGTGCGGCGTCAATGGCGGTGAACATATCGGATGCCCGCTCTTCCGCCCGCAGCATCACACGGGGGGTCCGGACGGTCAGTTGGGCGACCTGCCGCTGCGCGCTGGAGCGAGTATTCTCTACGGAAAGGTCCACGCGAACGTCGGTAATGTTCGGCAGATAGCGGCTCAATTTGCTAACTTTCTTCTCTACATACTCCTGGAGACGGGGAGTGAGCGCCATATTTCGGGTAAACAGTTGGATTTCCATTGACTCACCTCGGGGTGGTAGATTGGTAAATTGGTCATCGGTCGTTTGGTCGTTGGGTCCCTCATCATTCAGAAAGCACGGGCCAGGGTGAGCGCCCAGACCTCACGGGCTCCGCCCTCCCTCAGGGCGTCGGCGCAGGCTTCCAGCGTAGCACCGGTGGTGCAGATGTCGTCCACCAGCAAGACCCGGCAGCCGCTCAGCCGGTCGGTGATGCAGCGGAAGGCATCTTCCACATTGCGGCGGCGGTCTGCGGCCTTCAGGCGCATCTGAGAGGCAGTGGCCCGCACCCGGCAGAGGGCATCTTCATCCATCGGCAGGCCGATTCGGCGGCTCAGTGCCCATGCCAGCAGGGCGGCCTGATTGTAGCCGCGCTTTCGTAGGCGGGAAGTATGGAGCGGCACCGGCACGGTGACCTCTGCAGGCAGGGGGGTTCGCCACCAGTATCGGGCCATCAGTTCTCCCAGGGGGTCCGCCAGTTCCCGGGCATGGCGGTATTTCAGATAGTGGATTGCTGCCCGTACCGGCCCGCGATAGGGAGCGATGGATCGGATTCCTTCCAGGCGCAGTGGAGCTTCCTGGCAGGTTCTACAGAACATCCCGTTGGTTATGGGGGTTCCACAGCGATAGCAGACCGGGTCGGAGAGACAGGGGAGCCGGCTCACGCATTCCGGGCACAGCCAGGTACCCACCTGGCGGCAGACCACGCAGCGGGGCGGGAAAAGGAGGTCCAGCAGCGACCCCACCAGGGTTTCCGGGAACAGGACGCGCGGCGGCCTGGAAGACACTGTTGGCTCCTCTGTCCTCTCCACCAGACAGCCGGATGCCGAAGGAAGGGCCCGGCCCGGTTTTCCGGTTTCACCCGCCGATTGCCCCCAGCGCGCCGCTCCGGATCACAGTCAACACACCTGGACCCAGCAGGATGATGAACAGAGCGGGGAAAATCAGAAATACAATGGGGATAATCATTTTAATCGGGGCCTGACGGGCCAGTTCCTCGGCTCGCTGTCGTCGGCGGACTCGCATCTGGTCAGACTGGATGCGGAGGACTTTGGCGATACTGACGCCCAATTGGTCAGCCTGGATCAGCGCGGCAACGAAGTTAGAGACGTCGCGAATGTCCATCGTATCGGCCATATTCCGCAGTGCCTCGCGCCGGAGTTTTCCCAGTTGAATCTCTTGGAGGACACGAGCGAAGGCCCGGCTCAGTTCATTATCCCATTTCTCCACCACTTTGGCCATCGCCGCGTCAAATGAGAGGCCCGCTTCCACGCAGATTGTGAGCAGGTCCAGCGCGTCCGGGAGGGATTTCAGAATCTCGCGTTGTCGCCGACGGATTTTGGAGCCCAGCCAGGAGCCGGGCAGGTAATAGCCCAGCGCAAAAGCGATCACAATCAGGAGCAGTTTCCGCGACATCGGGAGGGCCATGCGCCCCATCAATAGAATCAGCAGGCCGCCTAAGACGCCCGCAATAATGTAGCGTGCGGCGACAAACTCGGCAGGGCCAATTTTGTGAGAAAGTCCGGCCAGTTCCAGATATCGGCGGGTGCGCGTCAGTGTTTGAGAAGGGGTCATTCGCCCGATCAGGGCCGCCACTTTCTGCAGAATGGGTCGGATGACCCGTTCGCTAAACGGTAGAGAGAGTTCTATTTCTTCCAGCGTTGCCGTGCGGCCCATCGCACCCAACTCGGCCAACCGGGCTTCCAGCGCATCTTCCCTTTTGGGTGCCCGCATGCCAATGATGACCATTGCCACTGCGAGGACCACGGCCAACCCCAACAGGAGCAGTACAGGACTCATTTTCTTTTACCCCCTATCTCTGACTCCCCTCTAAACCTCAATATCGGCGATCTTCCGGGTGATAAAGAACCCGGAAATGATGCCCGCCCCCGCTACACCCAGCATCATCCAGCCACATGGGTCCGTGAACATCAGTCCCATAAACTTGGGGTTAATCGCATAGACCAGCACGGCAACCCCGATTGGCAACAGGCTGACCACATAGCCGGAGGCACGGGCCTGGGCCGTCAGAGCGCGAATCTCCCCTTTGATCCGCACCCGTTCCCGGATGGTGAAACTGAT
>DAOTWK010000319.1:0-1697 GCA_034435815.1 Anaerolineae bacterium
ACCTGCATCCGGGACTACATCCACGTCACCGACCTGGCACAGGCGCACATCCTGGCACTGGAAGCGCTGGAGCAGGGGAGCCGGACCTACAACCTGGGGAACGGACAGGGGTTCACGGTCAAAGAGGTGATAGAGACCTGTCGGGAGGTCACCGGCCATCCGATCCCGGCGGTGGTCGGCCCCCGGCGCCCCGGCGACCCGGCGGTCCTGGTTGCCAGTAGCGAGAAAATCCGCCGCGAGTTGGGGTGGAAGCCCCAGTACCCGGACCTGCGGACAATTGTGGAGCATGCCTGGAACTGGCACCGCACCCACCCGCACGGGTACGGGGATTAGGAGAGGGATGGGCCAGGCACTTCCAACCAGTGCCTGGCACATTCAAGAGAGCGCCGCCTTCACCGCGCGCAGCGTCGTCTCTATATCCTCGTCGGTGATCCAGTAGTGGGTAACGGCACGGAAGCGACCGTCCTCCCGACCCAGCACCAGCACTCCCTGCTCCCGTAGCCGGTAGAGGAACTCCTGGGGGGCCAGAGAGACCCCCTCGTCCAGCCAGAAATAGAAGATATTGGTGTAGACAGGGCCCACCCGGACGCCGGGAATCTGGGCCAGTCCTTCCGCCAGCCGCCGGGCGCGGGCGTGGTCTTCCGCCAGCCGTCCGGTCATCTGCTCCAGGGCGACAATCCCCGCCGCCGCCAAAATCCCCGCCTGCCGCATGCCGCCGCCCACCACCTTGCGCGCCCGCCGCGCCTCGTAGATGAAATCGGCGCTTCCGCACAGGACAGAGCCCACCGGCGCGCAGAGCCCCTTGGAGAGGCAGAACATCACCGAATCCACCTCCCGCACCAGGTCTCGGACATCGCAGCCTAGAGCCGCCGCCGCGTTGAAGACGCGGGCCCCGTCCAGATGCACCCGCAGGCCGTGCTGGCGGGCCAGACCGGCGACGGCGGCAGTATACTCCGCCGTCAGTGGCGCGCCGTCGCAGAGGTTGTGGGTGTTCTCCAGGCAGACCAGGCGGGTGCGGGGGAAGTGGACGTTCTCCGACCGGATGGCAGCCCGGATGTCCTCCAGACGCAGTGTGCCGTCGGGCTGGTTGGGGATAGGACGGGGGGTGATGCCGCCCAGAGCGGCCATCCCGCCCTGCTCGTAGATGAAAGTGTGGCTGCGGTCGCCCAGGATGACCTCGTCCCCCCGGCCACAGTGAGTCAGGAGAGCTACCAGGTTGCCCATCGTGCCGCTGGCGACAAAGAGCGCCGCCTCTTTCCCCAGCCGCTCCGCCGCCATCTCCTCCAGCCGCCGGACGGTGGGATCTTCCCCGAAGACGTCGTCCCCCACTTCCGCCCGGTACATAGCCTCCCGCATCGCGGGAGTCGGGTGAGTGACCGTGTCGCTGCGCAGGTCAATGTACCGCATTCTTTGCCTCCTCGTGATAGCAAAAAGCAGGCTGGCTATGCCAACCTGCTTCTGGAACGGACGCCCTTCTCCTCCCGGCTGGGAATACAGAAAAAGGAGCCCGGCAAGTTGTGGGCTAGCTCTGCGTGCTCAAAGGCACCGATCGGCGCTCGCGGCCCATTTCCACTATGGCGCTCCAAGGCACAGTAAAGAGCCGCCCAATCCGGGCTCCCGAAGTGCCGAGGGGCGGATTCGGACCGCCGACTCCCTGATTTTCAGTCAGGTGCTCTACCAGGCTGAGCTACCTCGGC
>DAOTWK010000320.1:0-3267 GCA_034435815.1 Anaerolineae bacterium
GTACCACCCATGACCCACGCTCTCCGTCCACGTCCCCGACCAGGCCTCGCTCCAGCCGCTCCCCGTCCCCCGGCCGTCCCGATGGTAAGCGTCCTTATTTTCCCCCGGCCAGGAATGGCGCCAGCCGTTGACGAAGAAATAGTCGTTGGAATCGGGCTGTGCGGCGCGGTTCCCCCCGGTATCCAGATAGATAGCGACGGCGTCGTAGGTGCGGGGGTCTTTATCCTCCGAGGGCATCTGCCAGAGGTTATAGTCCACCACCGTCACAAAGATGCGCAGATGCTGGCCGGTGTAGCCCACCCGCACGTCTACATAGTTGTAGAGGTTGTGGCCGGTCTCGTGCCCGAACCAGAAGATGGAGGCGGTATTGTCGTCTATCGGGCCGGAGAGCGTTCGCCAGACGTTGACGCGGCGGGTGGCGGTGGCGGCCACGCTCTGGGGATGGTTGTCCACAGGGGGGACGTTCCCCAAGAGGATCAGGGCCGCAAACAGCGCGCCCGTTTTCTGCCATATTGTTTGGGTGTTCATTAGAGGCTCCTTGAGGTGGCCGTCATCTCTAAGGTGACGGCCACCTGATTGTCAACTCTGTCTCAGAACGACGGGCAAGAAAACCTTATGTGCGTTGACGATGATGATCGCCGTGCGGGTGAGCGGGGCCAGAGGCGGCGCGGCGATGGTCACCGTGTTGGAGATGGCCCGCGCTACACCATGCGGCACGGTCACCGTGACCCGATAGGTGATGGTGACGGCGCGCGTCTCGGAGAGCACGCCCGTCCAGCGCAGTGTCGGCGCAGACGAGGCATTGGGTGTGCCCAGGGTCGCGGTCAGACTGCCGGGGACGTAGGCCAGCCCGGCCGGCACGGTATCGGTGAGGACGACCGTATCGGTGAACGGCCTGCCGGTGTTGCGGAGGAGGATGGTGTAGGTCAGCACATCGCCGGTTCGTGGGATCAGCGCCGACGGCCTCTTGCTGCTGGCGCTGAGGTTGGGCTGTTCGGGCAGGGCTTCGATGGTAGCGACGACCTTTTGGATGGAGTACAGGTCGCCGAGTCCCCAGGGCCGGTCCAGCCAGCCGCGCAGGGTCTCTTGCGTGTCTCCGATGATGTAGGCCCTCGCCAGGAAGATGGACCAGGCCAGGTCCGGCCCATGAAAACTGGACTCCCCGATTTCGGCCTGTAGCCCCAGCCGGGTGATGTGCCAGAGGAACACGCCGTTGGCGCCGGTGAGGTTGCTGAGGTAATTCGTCGCCGTGATGCCGTTGGTAGCGGAGATGTAGCGGCCGACCTCGGGGGTCAGGCCGAAAAAGACCGGCGCCCGCCAGCCGGTCTGCTGGTCCCGGGGGTCCGGGTAACGGGCGTTGGCCGTGGTGCGGAACTGCTGAAAGTTCAGGCCGCGCGTCATTGCGGCGACGGCGACTTGTTCCCCTTCATTGGCATCGGCGGTGCGGCCCAGTTGCCGGGCGATGCGCGCGTAGCCGATGGCCCCGCTGATGGCGGCATAGTTGTCTATGCTGCCCTTCTTGCGATCAAAGAGCGCGTCTATTTGTGACCAACGGTTCTGGACATAGGCCCAATCCCCGGTGTAGCGGGCGTAGGCCCAGAGCGCGTAGAGGGTAGAGAGCGGCGGCTCCGGCGGCGGCCAGCAGTTGGGCCGGAAGGTGACCGGGTACAGTTCCCGCGCAGTACCCTGTGTGAGCCAGACGGGAGGCCAGGGAAGCGGGTCCAGAGGGGGATAGCGCCTCATCTCGGCGGTCAGGTAGGCGCGCACGCGGGTCTGCAAATCGGATGAGAGGTACGGGTAGGCGATGCTCAATGTGTAGACCAGTTCGCCGGGATCGAACCAGTAGATGTTGCCGGCGGGGCTGACCTTGGCCAGTCCTTCCTCAGGGTAGAGAGAGTCGCCGGGGAAGAGCATGGGGGTGGTAAATCCGCGCTCCAGGAAGTAGGGGAGGAGATGGTCGTTGGCGTCCACGATGCGACGCGCCTCGTCGTTCAGCCGCTGGACCAGGTCGGCCGGAGCGGTGCTCACCGGACGTACCGGCTCGCTCCAGACGTAGGTGCTCAGGGGTGGGGTGGCAGCGATGGACCCCTCCCCTACCCCCTGTAGTCCCCTTCCCCTCCCCTCATAGGGGAGGGGAAGGGGGTCGGGAGGTAGGGGAGCGATAAGGTCCTGTGCCCCTGCCGTTGCCGGGCCGATGGCGGCCAGGCCTCCCTCCACGACGCGCCAGAAGAGCCGCCCCGAGGCGACCACCAGCGGGCGGTGAACGTGTCCCTCGCCCACCTGCGGGCCGGGGAAAGGCCAGGTGGTGAAGAACGGCATCGGCCCCTCCCGCGCCGGGCACTGTCCGTCCGGCGGCGGACAGGCGGGCCAGTAATTGGCGACGTTGGCGATGGCAACCAGCGCCCCGGTCTGCAGGTTCAACGCGCCCAGCCGCTCCCAGTTGTCCACAAAGAGCAGGTTCCCGCCGATGGAGAGCATGGCGGGTTCGTCGGAGGTGTAGCGCATCTGGTAGTTGAACGACTGAGTGGCCGTCAGCCCGACGATGTCCAGCGTGGCGGGGTCCATCCGCCCCAGTTCGGCATCGTACTTGGTCGTGACGTGGCCGGACCCGCCATCGGTCTGGATGCCGTGGCGGGCGCGGTAGACCAGATAGACGGTGCCGTCTTTGACGACGGGCGGAGCGGGCGCATCGCCGTTGCCGTAGGTGTAGAGGACGGGCGCCACGCCCCGCAGCACGCCCGTGGAAGCATCCAGCGCGAAGAAGGTCTGCCGGTCGGGGTTGTTCGTCAGATGAGTCACGATGCGGGGGCGGACGGCGGCCCAGTCGGCGGCCCAATCCGGGTTCACCGGGCCGGCCCCGTCCATCACGTCATCCCCTTCGTGGAGGAGGAAGTGGAAATTCCGCAGCGGTTGGGAGCGGTAGATGACGGTGTTGCCCACGACGACGGGCCAGCGCTCGGCCAGGGATTGCCCCTGCAGGCGGGTGCGCCAGCGCAGTGTCCCGTCGGAAGTGCGCAGGGCGTAGGCGTAGAGGTTCTCTGCGCCGAAGAAGACGGTCTGGCCGTCGGCGCTGAGGGCGGCGGAGGTGAGGATGGGGGCGCCTGCGTTGGAGGTCCAGCGGAGCGCGCCGGTGGCGGCGTCCAGCGCATAGAAGACGCCGTCGGTGGAGCCGATGTAGACGACGCCGTTATCCACCACGGGCGCAGCGGCGATCCCGCCGCCGGTCAGGAAGGACCAGACCAGAGCGCCGTTGGCAGCGTTGAGGGC
>DAOTWK010000321.1:0-9482 GCA_034435815.1 Anaerolineae bacterium
GGGCGGCGCAGCCGCCCGCCACAAACCCCATTCTTTTCCCGCTGTTAGAAAAGGTGATTCTCCGGGAATTGGCATAGTTAAGGAATGTCATGGAAAGCGGCCGAGCGTAACGCGGGCCATTAGCCTGTCCCTGGAAGGCCCGGCGGCCTGCGCTACGTTGCCCCTAAATGGGCAGCGGACCATGCGCATCCCCGAAGAGCCAAAAAGTCAAACTTCAAGTGTTGAGCCCGAGGCTCTCAGTCCTTCACGCCGGAAACGGGGAGGGAATACGCGCTCCACCGTTTCACCGATCGGTGTCCGTCCATCAGAAAACAAACGAACCGCTCCAGCAATTGCTGTCGCGGCGAAAAACCACTCGTCCTCCGGTAATCACCATTCCTCTTCGTCTTCTTCCAGGTCCTCGTCAAAGAGGTCCTCTTCTTCCCATTCCTCCTCTTCTTCCCACTCCAGTTCTTCTTCCTCCAGGTCCTCGTAGTCAAAGACGTATTCCAGTTCCAGAGGATTCAGGCTGACGACTTCCAGGAGGGCTCCGCATTCCTCGCAGTACAGACGATCGTAGAGAGCGACATCTGGGGGGACGGGAAGAATGGTGTTGCATTCTGGACAGCGTGCCATTTTTCCTCCTTAAAGCGGCCCGAATATGAACCTGCCCATCAGGCAGGCCATAGCCTTGGACTCTGGCCTGCTTTATTATGCCATTTTCTTCTTTCTTCGTCAAGTGGGAGCTGTACACCCAACGCGCCCGCTTGCCGCATCCGGGCTTTTGTGGTACAATCAGCCCCGGCCGGTAGGCCGAAATCACACGCCCTCGGACCGTCCGGGCTGTGCCGGAGTGGCCGTCCGGTCCCCGGACGGGGAGAAGGGGGCGGAGGAACTAACAGGTAAGGAGGCGAACATTATGGCCGTCACAACGATGCGCACGCTGCTGGAAACCGGCGTGCATTTCGGACACCGCACCCGGCGCTGGAACCCGAAGATGAGGCCCTACATCTTCACCGAGCGCAACGGGGTGCACATCATTGACCTTCAAAAAACTCTCACTGCCCTGGAACAGGCCGTCAGGGTAACTCGGGAGACGGTTGCTAACGGAGGAACCATCCTCTTCGTTGGCACCAAACAGCAGGCTCAGGAGGTCATCGCCCACGAAGCCCAGCGATGCGGCATGCCCTACGTCAACCAGCGCTGGCTGGGCGGTACTCTCACCAACTGGCGCACCATCCGCCGCCGGATTGACTACCTGATAGACCTGGAGGAGCGCCAGGCCCGGGGAGAGTTTGAGCAGTTGACCAAACTGGAGGCCCTGAAACTCCGGCGGGAAATCGCGCGGCTTAATGCCCGCCTGGGCGGCATCAAACAGATGCGTCAACTCCCCAACCTCCTCTACGTCGTGGACGTGCACCGGGAAGCAACGGCGGTGAAGGAAGCCAACATTCTGGACATCCCGGTCATTGCCATTGTGGATACCAACTGCGACCCCGACCCCGTAGACTACGTCATCCCAGGCAATGATGATGCCATCCGCGCTATCCGGCTAATCACCGGTCTCATCGCCGACGCCGCCCTGGAGGGGCTGGCCCTGCGCAAGGAAATGGCTCCGGAAGAGGAAATCCCTGAAGAGACCGAACGGTACCTCAGCGCAGCCACCCTCGCCCGCATCCGTGAGGGGCGCTTTGAGGAAGAAGAGGAGTGGCTGCCGGAGGAGGGCGAAGAGTACGAGGCCTTTGAGCCGGAGGAAGAATATCCGACAGAGGAGGAAGAAGAGTACCTGGCCAAGTACGAAGAGGAATACGAGGACGAAGAGGGCAGCGAAAGCGCAGAAGACGAAGAAGACGAGAGATAACGCAGGATCAACCTGCGCTACTCCCATCACAGGAGGCTGACGTTGGAAATCACAACCGCAATGGTCAAGGAACTGCGCGAGGCTACTGGCGCAGGAGTGTTGGATTGTCGTAAGGCGCTGGAAACCACCGGCGGCGATTTTGATGCCGCCGTCGCGTACCTGCGAGAGAAAGGGCTGGCCGAAGCGGCCAAGAAAGTGGACCGAACTGCCCGCGAGGGCGTCATTGAGGCCTATGTCCATCACGGCAGCCGGGTGGGTGTTATCCTGGAACTGAACTGCGAGACCGATTTCGTCGCCCGTACCGGGGAGTTTCGTAACCTGGCCCACGAACTGGCTCTTCACATCGCCTTTGCCAGCCCCCGCTACCTCTCCCGCGACCGGGTCCCCGCCGAGGTAGTGGAAGAGGAACGACGCATCTATCGCGCCCAGGCTCTGGAAGAGGGCAAGCCCGAGAACGTTGTGGATCGCATCGTCCAGGGGAAACTGGAAAAATTCTTCCAGGCGGTCTGTCTCCTGGAACAGCCGTTCGTCAAAGACGAAGACCGGACAGTGGAGCAAATTCTGAAAGAGCACACGGCTCTGTTGGGCGAGAACATCGTCGTTCGCCGATTTGTCCGTTACGAACTGGGCGAAGAAATATAACCATCCCCCAACCCTCCCGCAGGGAAACCTGCGGGAGGGTTCTATCGGGAGGCGAATATGACCGTGGCGAAATACCGGCGAGTCCTGCTGAAACTGGGAGGGGAGTCTTTAGCCGGGCCCTCCGGCTACGGTATCAGCCCCCGGCGGGCCGAAGAAGTGGCGGCCAAAATCGTCTCCGTGCGGAACTACGAGGTGGAGGTCGCCATCGTCCTCGGCGCTGGCAACATCTGGCGCGGGCGGGATGGCCTGGAGCACGGCATGGACCATGCCACCGCCGACCATATGGGCATGCTGGCGACCATTATGAATGCTTTGGCCTTGGCTGATGCCCTGGGACGGATGGGCGTGGAGACCCGAGTCCAGACAGCCATTGAGATGCACACTATCGCCGAGCCCTACATCCGCTTGCGGGCCATCCGTCACCTGGAGAAGGGACGGGTCGTCATCATCGGCGGCGGTACGGGCAACCCCTTCTTCACCACCGATACCGCTGCGGCCTTGCGGGCCATGGAGATTGATGCCGACCTGCTCATCAAGGCCACCAAAGTGGACGGTGTCTACTCCGAGGACCCCCGCCAGAACCCCGACGCCCAACGGTTTGACCACTTGACCTATATGGAAGCACTCAATATGCGGGTCGGCGTGATGGACGCCACGGCTCTCTCCCTGTGCATGGATAACGACCTGCCCATCATCGTCCTGGACCTGTGGCAGCCGGGGAGCCTGGAGCGGGCCGTTCTGGGCGAAAAAGTGGGAACCCTCATCTCCCGCTAAGAAGAATCAAGAATCAGAAGACTCAGCCAATGGCTGATTCTTCTGATTTTCCCATTCTTTCCCAGGAGGAGGGCATGATCCGGGATTTGCTTCGTGAGACCGAAGACCGTATGAAAAAGACCCTGGAGGTCTTGGAGGCGGATTTCCGGGCCATCCGCACCGGCCGGGCCAGCCCGGCCCTGGTAGAGCGGGTGATGGTGGATTATTACGGCGTCCCTACCCCCCTCAACCAACTGGCCGTCATCAGCGCGCCAGAGCCGCAACTGCTCACCATCCGCCCCTATGACCCTTCCTCCCTGGGAGACATAGAGCGGGCTATCCTGAAATCCGACCTGGGCCTCACCCCTTCCAACGATGGCCGCATCATCCGCCTGGTCATCCCCCCGCTGACAGAACAGCGTCGGACAGAACTGGCGCGCATGGTCAGCCGGCGGGTGGAGGAGGCCAAAGTGGCCCTGCGGAATATCCGTCGGGAAGCCCTGGATGACTTACGGGATTTTGAGAAGGAGAAATTGATTTCGGAGGACGAGTTCTATCAGGCCCGCGACGAACTCCAAGAACTGACCGACAAGTATACGGAGCGGGCGGAGGAAATCGGCGAACGGAAAACTCGGGAAGTTATGGAAATCTGATTGAATTTGTCTTCCCGCCCGTTGGGAACTTGCGGGAGGGCAAAAGTCTTTTTGCCGAAAGGGCAGAATGGTGGTATAATATTTCTGTACCTGACACCCGTTTGATGCACCGCCTTACCCGCATCGTTCCAGAGGCGCCGTCTCCGATTTCGCCCCATGGCTCAACCGAAAGAAGAAAAAGTATACCCTCCACTGGAGAAAATCCCCGTCCATGTCGGTATCATCATGGATGGGAATGGCCGATGGGCCCAGGCCAGAGGGCTTCCGCGCCTGGCCGGCCATCGCGCTGGGACAGAGAATCTCCGCCGCATCCTGCGCGCTGCTGTGGAATTTGGCGTCCGCATCCTCACCATCTACGCCTTCTCCACCGAAAACTGGGAACGCCCCCGGGATGAGGTGGAAGGCCTGCTGGATATTATGGAGCGGATGATTGACCGGGAACTCCCCGAACTCCACCGGGAAGGAGTCCAGATTCGCCATGTCGGGCGGCTGGAGCGGGTACCTGACCGTCTGGCCGCCAAAATCCGCCAGGCGCTGGACCTGACCCGGGATAACCAGCGGCTCATCCTGAACGTCGCCTTTAACTACGGCGGACGGGCTGAAATTGTGGACGCAGTCCGCCGCATGATCCAGGACGGTGTCCCTCCTGAAGCGGTGGACGAAGCGCTCATTTCCCGCTACCTGTATACTGCCGACCTACCCGACCCCGATCTGATCATCCGGACCAGCGGAGAGATGCGGGTGAGCAATTTTCTGATCTGGCAGGGTGCCTACGCCGAATACTACGTCACCCCGGTCTACTGGCCGGATTTTGATAAAGACGAATTCTATAAAGCCCTGGCCGAGTATGCCCGGCGCGAGCGCCGCTTTGGCCGCATTCTCACTAATGGAGAATCCCAGAGTGGTTGACTCGGCGACTGTCTGATTCGCCGATTCCCTATTCCTTGTGGAGTTGCCCTTCCACGTGTTGCGCACCCGCTTGCTCACAGCCCTGATCGCCCTTCCTATTGTCGTCGCCCTAATCAAGATAGGGGGTATCGGGTTCTTCGCCCTTGTCCTCGTCGTGCTCACCGTGGCGGTGGTAGAATTCTGCCGCCTGATGGAAAAGGACCATTTCCGCCCTACTCTGCCTTGGGCACTGCTGCTCCTGGGGATGCTGTTGCTGGATGCCCAGTTCCCCGGATGGGGGCTTTTTGGCCCCGGCCTCTCCCTGGCCCTGCTGGGCTCTCTGGCCTGGCAACTGGGTCATCGGCAGGGCAAACCAGTGGCCGACTGGTCGCTGACGGTGGTCGGGGCTCTCTATGTGGGGTGGTGTGGGTGGCACCTCATCCGTCTGCGGAGTATGCCCGATGGCCTCTGGTGGGTGATGACCGTCCTGCCTGCTGTCTGGTTCGCTGATAGCGGCGCCTATCTGGTCGGCCGTACCTGGGGCCGCCACAAAATGGCCCCGACTCTGAGCCCGGGCAAGACATGGGAGGGCTATGTCGGGGGGATCGTTATTGGTACCCTCCTGACGGCGGGATTGGCGGCTCTGTGGAGCCTGGCCGCCAGCCCTAGCGGCCCCCGGGCCATAGATGGCGCCGGAATTGGCCTGCTGGTGGCTGCTCTTTCTCCGCTTGGCGACCTGGCAATTTCTATGGTGAAACGCCAGGTGGGTGCCAAAGATAGCGGCACGCTCTTCCCCGGTCACGGCGGCGCGCTGGACCGGATAGATAGCCTCCTCTGGGCCGCTGTCTTGGGCTATTACTTTATCCTCTGGACCCGCTGAGTGGGCGACCGGAGCGAATCGCCGCCAGGGCGAAGAGGCTGAACCGTCTGCAACGCGGCTCCATGCCGCGATGAAAAACCCCATCCCCTTTCTGAAGGAGGTCCTTCTATGACGGAGCGACGGGTTGGAGATATTTACCACAAAGGCGTCATTTTCTGCAAGCCGGATACTCCCCTCCAAGAGGTAGTGCGGGTGATGGCCGATACCGACATTCACGCTATCATTGTTGCCGAAGGGGAGGGAACCCAGCCCCTGGGGGTTATCTCTCACACCGACGCCATCGCCCACTACGGGGAGGACCTGAGCCAGATTCGCGCCGCCGACGTTATGACCACCGGCGTTGTCACAATCTCCAAAGAGGCACCGGTGGCCGAAGCAGCAAAGAAAATGCTGGAAAGCCGTATTCACCGCCTCCTGGTCGTGGATGAGGACGGCACCCCTCTGGGCATCCTTTCCACGACCGACATCATCCGGGATATGCGCGGCTCCAAATGGGTCTGGTATATGGGGTGATCTGATGCCCGAGGAAATTATCACCATAGAACGGCACATCCTGGAGCAGGAGCGGGCCTACCCGGAGGCCACCGGCGTCTTCACCAGCCTCCTTTACGACATCGCGCTGGCGGCCAAAATCATTGCCCGCGAGACCTCCCGCGCCGGTCTGGTTCAGATTCTCGGTTTGGCTGGCAAGACCAACGTCCAGGGCGAAGCGCAGATGAAACTGGACGTCTTCGCCAACCAGACGATTATCCGTATGAACTCCTATACGGGCCGGCTGGCGGTGATGGCCTCCGAGGAGGAGCCAGACATTATCCCCATCCCCGAAGGCTACCCCGCGGGCCGCTATGTTCTGGTCTTTGACCCGCTGGACGGGTCATCCAACATTGACGTGAACGCCAGTATCGGCACAATTTTCGGCATTTACCGCCGCCGCACTCCCGCCGGGCCGGGAACGGTGGAAGATTGCCTTCAACCGGGGCGAGCCCTGGCCGCTGCTGGATACATCATCTACGGCTCCAGCACGATGATGGTCTACACCACCGGCAACGGGGTGCACGGGTTCACCCTGGACCCAAGCGTAGGGGAATTTCTGCTCTCCCACCCGAATATCCGTATTCCGGCAGAACCCAAATACTACAGCGCAAATCAGGGCAACGAGAAGTACTGGAGCGAGGGCGTGCGGCGATTTACCCGCTGGCTGCAGGGGATGGATGAGGAAAACCCCCGCAAGCCGCTTTCCAGTCGCTACATTGGTTCACTGGTTGCCGACTTTCACCGCAACCTGTTGGAGGGCGGGATCTTCTATTATCCCCAAGACTACAAGGACCCCAGCAAGCCCAAGGGGAAACTGCGCCTCCTCTATGAGGCTGGCCCGCTATCTTTCATTGCCGAACACGCTGGAGGATACGCTTCCGATGGGCAGCGCCCCATCCTGGATATCGTCCCCGAGACACTTCACCAGCGGACGGCCCTCTTTATCGGCAACCGGGACCTGGTAGAAATGGCGGAGCGGTTTATCGCCCGCTACGGATGATCAAGGCTCATTGTTTTTGCCTGGCGGCAACGCCGACTGCCAAGATAAAAACATCAGGAGGAGAAGAATGCAAGAAGAAATACTCGCGGTGACAGAAATAGAGACTCCCCCTCCCCGACCGGAAGAAACCCCGCGCGAGATTGTCCCGGGCGTGCCGGCCGAGATGCTGGAGATGGGGATTCTGGAGGAGTGGACGCTCTCCGATCTTCGGGAGTTAGCCCGCAAGATGAGCATCTCCGGCTACACCCGGCTGAAAAAGGAGGACCTGATCCTGCGCATCCTCCAGGCAAAGGCGGAGCGAGAAGGGCTGACCTTCCGAGGAGGTGTGCTGGAGATTCTGCCTGACGAGGGGGTGGGCTTCTTGCGGGGGCCCAATTATCTCCCCGGCCCGGAAGACGTCTATGTCTCCCAGTCCCAGATCCGGCGCTTCGGCCTGCGCAACGGCGACCTGGTCATCGGGCAGGTTCGGCCACCCAAAGAGACCGAACGGTGGTACAGCCTGCTACGGGTGGAGACGGTCAACGGAATGGACCCGGAACAGGCCAAATTGCGCCCTCGCTTTGAGAAACTGACCCCCATCTTCCCGACCCGACGGCTCATCATTGAAACTGACCGGCACAACCTGACCACCCGGCTGCTCAGCCTGATCGCGCCTATCGGGAAGGGACAGCGGGGCCTCATCGTCTCGCCCCCCAAGGCCGGGAAGACCACCGTCCTCAAGCATATTGCCAACGGCATCAGCGCCAATCACCCGGAGGTCCACTTGATGGTCGTCCTCATCGGCGAACGGCCAGAGGAGGTGACCGATATGGACCGGTCGGTGGAGGCAGAGGTCATCAGTTCCACCTTTGATGAACCGGTCCAGAATCACACTAAAGTGGCCGAAATGGCGCTGGAGCGGGCCAAGCGGCTGGTGGAGTGCAAAAAGGATGTGGTCATCCTGCTGGATAGCATCACCCGGCTGGCGCGGGCGTACAACCTGGTGGTTCAGCCCAGCGGGCGCACCCTCTCCGGCGGTCTGGACCCGGCGGCCCTCTACCCGCCCAAGAGTTTCTTCGGCGCGGCCCGCAACCTGGAAGAGGGCGGGAGCCTCACCATCATCGCCACTTGTCTGGTGGACACCGGCAGCCGGATGGATGATATGATTTACGAGGAGTTCAAGGGGACCGGCAATATGGAACTCCATCTCAGCCGGCGGCTGCAGGAACGGCGCATCTTCCCCGCCTTTGACATTGAACGGTCTGGCACCCGCCGGGAGGAGTTGCTCCTGGAGCCGGAGACGCTGCAGAAGGTCTGGCTGATGCGCAAGATGATCGCCCAAATGGTGGCCCCGCCACCGGCTGGCGCCGGGTACGACCTGACGACGGTGACCGAGTCGGTGCTGCAGCACCTGGCCCGCACGCGCAACAACCGGGAATTCCTGGAAACGCTGAAAGAAGCGATGTAGAGCCGTAGCGCAAGATTAATCTTGCGCTACGGCTTTCAACCACTCCCGCACCGTGCTTGCCACCCGATCCGGCTTCTCCAGCATCACCATGTGACCGGTTCCCTCTACCAGGACAAACTGCGCGCCGGGAATGCGCTCCGCCAGCCACAGCCCGAACTTCGGCGGCGTCATCCGGTCCTCCGAGCCGGTGATGACCAGCGTCGGTGCAGCAATTTCCCCCACCCGCTCCCGGATGTCAAAGCGGTCGCATGCGGCGAAGTCCCCCCAGACGACCTGAGGGTTTACGCGCGCCATCATCTGGCGGCCCCGGGCGACCATCGTCGGGTCGGCCTCCGGGCCCCAGGCCCATTCGGTGATCAGGGCTACTGCCCCGCGCGCGTCCTGCAGAATCCCGTCCAGGAGGACAGGCGCCACTCGCAGTCGCGCGCCGGTGCCCACCAGCACCAGTCCGGCGACCCGCTCGGGAGCTATTAGGGCCGTCATCTGGGCGATAGCGCCTCCCATAGAATGCCCCACCAGTACCCCGCGCGAAACCTCCACGGCATCCATAAAGCGGATGACGTCGGCGGCGTAGTCCTCTATGCGCTCCCGGCCGGGCCCCTCGGAGCGGCCGTGCCCGGGCAGGTCTATGGCATAGACGGTGGCACCAGGCAGGCGACGCAGCGCGGCGGGCCAGTGGAGGTGACTCCCGCCAGCCCCGTGGATCAGAATCAGGGCGGGTCCTCCCCGCCCATTAACGGTATAGAAAAGCGCTTGTTCTCCAATCTGAGCAAACGGCATGGCTCCTCCGCAAGAACTCGGGAACGTGCCGGGCACTTTTAGAAGTGCCCGGCATGTCAGGGAAC